>NZ_JBHYGR010000012.1:66207-85721 GCF_042738155.1 Kitasatospora sp. NPDC059088
GGCCCCCCGGCGCCCCCCCCCCGCCCCCCGGCCCCCCCCCCCCCGGGGCCCCCCCCCCCCCGGCCCGCCCCCCCCCCCCCCCCCCGCGCCCGGCGGGCGACGGCCAACGGGTCCGGCGACCCGGGCGGGGGCGACGGGGCCCGTCAGGGCCGCTCGCGGGTGGCGGCGCGGCGCACCGCCCACGGCAGGGCGAACCAGAGGGTGGCGAAGATCAGCGCGATGACGGCGGTGATGGCGACGGCGGGCGCAGGGCCGAGGACGACGTCCAGCACCAGTAGCACGGCGCCGGTCAGGGCGCTGGCGAGCAGCAGCAGGCCGTACTGGGCGATGCGGGCGGAGACGTCGACGATGCGGGCCTTGCCGGGGTGGCGGTAGAGGCCGCGGTGCAGGGCGACGGGGGTGGCCAGGACGGCGGCGGCGACGACGGTCAGCAGCAGGGTGGTGACGTAGATGTCCTGCTGGGCGTCGGAGAGTTCGGAGAAGCGCGGGGTGAAGGCGACGCCGAGCAGGAACGCGAAGACGATCTGGACGCCGGTCTGCAGCACCCGTAGTTCCTGGAGCAGTTCGACCAGGCGTCGGTCGGCCCGTACGGCCGGGTTCTCCCAGCCCGGCGGCGGGGGTGAGGACTCGTCGGGGCGGCCGGGGTCGGGGTCGGGGCCGGGCGGGGGAGGGGTGCTCATGCGTCACATTGTGCGCGGCCGGCGCCCGTGGCCGGGACCGTCGTCAGGGTCGGGGTCGGGACCGGAGTCGGGGTCGGAGCCCGGGTCGGGGTCGGGAGCAGTCGGAAGGGTCGTGCCGGGCCCCGGCGTTCCGGGGGCGTCCAGGCGCCGGTGCCAGGCGGTGAGCAGGGCCTGGAGGGCGGCGGCCTCCTCGGGGGCGAGGTGGGCGAGCAGGCGGTGCTCGTTGCGCAGGTGGGCGGTGAACGCCTCGTCGATCAGTCGCACCCCGGCGTCGGTGAGGGCGACCACGCGCCCGCGCCGGTCGTCCTCGGCGGGGCGGCGGGTGACCAGGCCGGCGCGTTCCAGGCGGTCGATCCGCTTGGTCATCGCGCCCGTGGTGACCATGGTGTGGGCGGCGAGCTCCCCGGGGGCGCGCTCGTAGGGGGTGCCGGCGCGGCGCAGCGCGGCGAGCACGTCGAACTCGCCCTCGCTCAGCCCGTAGCGCTGGAAGACGAGGGTGAGTTCGGCGGTGAGGCGGTCGGCGAGGCGGTGCAGGCGCCCGATCACGGCCAGCGGGGAGACGTCGAGGTCGGGGCGTTCGCGGTGCCACTGGGCCTGGATGAGGGCGACGTGGTCGGCGTGATCGGTGTGATCAGCGTGGTCCGTGGGGTCCATGGGCCCATCCTACCTCCAGTAGCTTCCAAGGAAGCTATATTGTCTTCCATGGAAGCCAATGCCCGGTGGGTCCTGCTGACCGCCCTCGCCCCCCTCGCCTGGGGCACCAACTACTGGGTCACCCGTGCCTACCTGCCCGCCGACCAGCCCCTGTGGGGCGCCGCCCTGCGCGCCCTGCCCGCCGGACTGCTGCTGCTCGCCCTCGCCCGCCGCCGCCCCCGCGGCCCCTGGTGGTGGCGCAGCGCCGTGCTCGGCCTGCTCAACACCGCGGTCTTCTTCGTCCTGCTCTACCTCGCCTCCCAGTTGCTGCCCACCAGCACCGCCGCCACCGTCATGGCCGCCTCCCCGCTGGCCATGCTGCTCACCGCCCGGGTGCTGGCCGGCCAGCACCCGCACCGCGCCCACCTGGCCGGGGCGGTGATCGGCCTGGGCGGGGTGGCGCTCACCGTCCTCGGCGGCGACGGGATGCCCGACGGGAGGGGGCTGGCGGCCTCGGCGGGCGCGATGCTGGTCTCCTGCGTCGGCTACGTCCTGGCCGCCCGCTGGCGCGAGGGCGCCGACCCGCTGGCCGCCACCGCCTGGCAGCTGACGGCCGGCGGCCTGCTGCTGCTCCCTCCGGCCGTCCTCGCCGAGGGCGCCCCGCCGGCGCTCTCGGCTCGTACCCTGCTGGCCTTCGGCTACGTCACGCTGGTGGCCACCGCGCTGGCCTTCGCCTGCTGGTTCGCGGGCCTGCGGCACCTGCCGGCCGGCACCGTCGGCCTGCTCGGACTGCTCAACCCGCTGGCCGGGGTGCTGCTGGGCACCGCGCTGGACGGCGACGCACTGGGGCTGCGGCAGGGGGCGGGCCTGGTGCTGGTGGCCGCCGGGATCCTGCTCGGGCGCCCCCGCGCCCGCGCGGCCGTGCCGGACACCGGTGCGTCCGCCGACCCCACGGCGCCGACGGCCTCGGCCTCGGGGCCGGGCTTGCGGCGGTGTCGTGGCACGTGATCGGATGGCGGGCAGCATCGCGTGCCGATGGCGGACCGCGCCAGGCATGGAGGTGCGGAACCGAAGGGACCGCCCGCTCGTGGCCTCCCCGTACTCGCGCGGCCGAACGGCCGCTCTCAGTCTCCAACTCTCCCAGGCGCACAACGAGTTGCGCCGCCGCTTGACCAACCTCCGCACGGGCCTGGGCCGCCGGACCATGCCCGATGACTCCCTGGGCGCCCACTGCCTCGCCTTCTGCACAGCCCTGACGAACCATCACCAGGGCGAGGGCCAGGGCCTGTTCGCCGCCCTGGTGCGCGAGCGGCCCGACCTCGCCCCCACCGTCGCCAAACTCGCCGAGGACCACGACCTCATCACCCACATCCTCGCCCGGGTCCGCGACCTCGCCGAACAGGCCGTACGGGCTGCGGACCTGGAGGCCGTCGGGCGCGAACTCGACGGCCTCGCCGCCATCATGGAGTCGCACTTCGCCTACGAGGAACGCGCCATCGGCGCCGCTCTGGACGCCGCCCTGGACACCGGAGTCGGCGGCCGCGAGGACTGGTCGGGGCCGGTCCTGCGCTTCCGCGCACCGTAAAACCCCTCGCCGACGCGAGTCCGCCCTCCCTAGACTCGCCCCGCAGCCGCGCCTCGAATGCGCGGCCGACCGTGACGACAGCAATCGGAGAGGGGGCGGGACGGCCATGCCGAAGCACAGCGCCGCCGCCCCCTCTCCCGCCTCGCGGTACGAGGTGATCCTGGTGTCCTCGCCCTTCCGGTGCCCGCTGCGCGGCCGGCACCGGAACAGTGCCGTCACCGTCTGAGAACGCCGCCCGTAGAAACTTGTCAAGGGCCCATTCTCGTCGATGATCTGACGGAGTGTCAGAACTCAGCGACAGCACTGTGCCAATCGCGCTTCCACCCGTAGCACCGCCTCGAAAGGCACCGGGCCATGCGCACCCACACCACCACCACTATCGGCACCGCCGCGATCGCCGCCGTCCGCAACCTCGGCATCCTCGCCCATGTCGACGCCGGCAAGACCACCCTCACCGAACGGATCCTCTACCTCACCGGTAGCACCCACAAGCGCGGCGAGGTCCACAACGGCACCACCGTCACCGACTTCGACCCCCAGGAACGCGACCGCGGCATCACGATCTTCGCCGCCGCCGTCAGCTGCGCCTGGGCCGGGCACCGGATCAACCTCATCGACACCCCCGGCCACGTCGACTTCGCCGACGAGGTCGAACGGAGCCTGCGCGTCCTGGACGGCGCCGTCGCCGTCTTCGACGCCGTCGCGGGCGTCGAGCCGCAGAGCGAATCCGTGTGGCGCCAGGCCGAACGCCACGGCGTGCCCCGGATCGCCTTCGTCAACAAGCTCGACCGCGCCGGAGCCGACCTCGACGCCGCCGTCGCCTCCATCCGCGAACGCCTGCACCCCCACCCGCTCGCCGTCCACCTGCCCATCGGCACCGAGGAGGCCTTCACCGGCCTCGTCGACCTCGTCCGCCTGCGCGCCCTCACCTGGGACGCGGACGGCACCCTGACGGAGGGCCCCGTCCCCGACCGCCTCGCGGCCGAGACCGCCGCCCGCCGCCGCACTCTGGAGGAAGCCGTGGCCGAACTCGACCCCCGGGCCCTGGAGGAGTTCTGCACCCACGCCACCCTCGGCACCGACACCCTCACCACCGCCCTGCGCGACCTCACCCGCACCGGCGAGGCCGTGGTCGTCCTGGCCGGCTCCGCCTACCGCAACCGCGGTGTCGAACCCCTCCTGGACGCCGCCCTCGCCTACCTGCCCTCACCCCTGGACACCCCGCCCGTGACCGCCGCCGACGGCTCCCAACAGCGCCTCCCCGACCCGGGGCAGCCCGTCACCGCCCTCGCGTTCAAGGTCACCACCGCGCCCACCGGCCGCCTCACCTACCTGCGCCTGTACGCCGGCACCCTGCACAAGGGCGCCACCCTGCTCGACGCCGCCACCGGCCGCACCGAGCGCATCGCCCGCATCCTGCGCGTCCAGGCCGACCGCCACACCGAGACCGACCATGCCCTGGCCGGCGACATCGTCGCCGTCATCGGCCCCAAGCACACCCGCGTCGGCGCGACCCTGTGCGACCCCGACCACCCGATCCTCCTGGAGGCACCCGTGAGCGCCGAACCCGTCGTCACCGTCGCCGTCGAGGCCCGCCGCAGCGCCGACACCGACAAGCTCACCGCCGCCCTGGCCCGCCTCACCGACGAGGACCCCTCGCTGCGCCTGGCCACCGACCCCGAAACCGGCCAGCGCACCCTGTCCGGCCTGGGCGAACTGCACCTGGAGGTCGCCGTGGAGAAGGTACGCCGCGACGCCGGCGTCGAGGCCGTCGTCGGCCGCCCCCGCGTCGCGCTGCGCGAGGCGCTGGTCGAAGGCGTCACCGGCTTCACCCACCGGCACGCCAAACAGGACGGCGGGTCCGGCCAGTTCGCCCACATCGTCCTCGACCTGGCCCCCGCCGACGAGGCCTTCGCCTTCACCTCCACCGTCACCGGCGGGCGCGTCCCGCGCGAGTACGTCCAGGCCGTGGAGGCCGGCTGCCGCGACGCCCTCGCCGAGGGCCCGCTCGGCGGCCACCCGGTCACCGGCGTCGCGGTCACGCTCACCGACGGGCTCACCCACCCCAAGGACTCCTCCGAGCTCGCCTTCCGTACCGCCGCCCGCCAGGGCCTGCGCGAGGCGCTGCGCGCATCCCGGCTCCACCTGCTCGAACCCCTCGCGCAGGTGGGCGTCACCGTGCCCGAGGACGCGCTCGGCACCGTCCTGGGCGACCTCGCCGCCCGCCGCGCCACCGTTCAGGGCACCCGGCCCGGCCCGGGCGGCACCGCCCAGGTCGACGCCCTCGTACCGCTGGCCGAGCTCTTCGGCTACGCGGGCCGGCTGCGCAGCCGTACCCAGGGGCGCGGCACCTTCACCGCCCGGCCGGCCGGCTACGCCCCGGCGCCCGCGGCGGCGTCGGCGCCCGCGGCCCCCACGGTTCCCGCGGCCGGCCGGGCGGCCCGCTGAGGCGCGGCCCGGCCCTCCCCGTCCGGGGGAGGGCCGGGCCCTGCCTCCCGAGAAAACCGCTGGTCCGCCGTCGCCGTACGGTGGTAGAACTCCCGGGTGCACAAGAACCCGGACTTCCCCGACCTGCTGCGTCTGATCGACGACCGCTCCGCCGCCTTCCGCGCCGCGATCGCCGCCGCCCCCGACCTCGACGCCAAGGTCCCCAGCTGCCCCGAGTGGACGCTCCACGACCTGGCCCGGCACCTGGGCAGCGGAGACCGCTTCTGGGCCGCGATCGTCGCCGCCGGTCCCGCCGACGGGCCCCCCGCCGAGGCCGTCGCCGCTCGCGCCGCCATCGTCGCACCCCGCGAGCGCGAGGCCCTGACGGCCTGGCTGGCCGACTCCACCCAGCAGCTGCTGGACACCCTGCGCGCCGTCGGCGCCGAGGCCGACTGCTGGACGTGGTGGCCCGGCTCGCAGACCCCGCAGAGCGCCGGCGGCGTCGCCCGCCACCGGGTCCAGGAGAGCGCGGTGCACACCTACGACGCCCAACTCGCCAACGGCGCGGCCGAGATGCTGCCCGAGGAGGTCGCGCTCGACGGCGTCGAGGAGTTCCAGTTCACCTGCGTCGCCACCCCCGTCGCCTGGCCGCACACCCCCGCGGTCATCGACTACCACGCCACCGAGGGCCGCTCCTGGCGCCTGCACCTGGGCGCCGACGGCGTCCAGGTCGAGCGCCTGACCGACCACCCGACCGGGGCCGCCGCCACGCCTGCGGATGTCTCCGCCCGTGGCATTGCCTCCGAGCTGGTCCTCTTCTGCTACGGCCGCTTCTCGCTGGACGCCATGAACATCGACGGCGACCGTCAGGTCTTCCAGCAGCTCATCGACTGGGACCCGAGCGCCTGATCGCCGGTCGGCCCGGGGTGGGCGGTGGTCACAGTGTCCCGGCCTGTGCCGCCGCCCACGCCGACGGGAACAGCGGACGCCAGCCCAGGTCCCGGCGGGCGGCCGCGGTCGACACCTGCCCCTCCCACGGGTCGAACTCCGCCTCCGGCGCCGAAGTGCCGGGGTGGGTGCGGTCGTTGAGGACGTGCAGGTCCCAGGCGGTCAGCGGCGCGTCGTCCGACACGTTGTAGGTGCGGCCCTCGATCCCCGGGGTCACCACCGCCCGCCACAGCGCCTGCGCCACGTCCGCGTGGTGCACCACCGCCAGCCGCTGGTGGGCCGGCCAGGACGCGGCCCAGTGCAGCGACTGCGCCAGGTGCGGATCGCCCTCCCCGTACACGAACGCCAACCGGGCCACCACCAGCGGCAGTTCGTCCGCCAGCTCGCGCAGTCCCGCCTCGGCCTGCGCCTTGGACTGCGCGTACACCCCCCACGCCGGATCGGGCGCCAACCGGTCCTCCTCCACGGCCGGGCGGCCCAGCCCCCGCCCGTACACCAGGTTGGTGCTGGTGTGCACGAACCTCGCCACCCCGGCCTTCGCGGCCTCCCGGCCCAGCGCGATCGCCGCGTCCCGGTTCACCGCCCACGCCTGCTCGTCCGGCACCCCGCGCAGCGCCGCCGCCACGTTCAGCACCACGTCGACGTCCGCCAACGCCCGCGCCCGGTCGGCGGGTTCGCACACGTCCCCGACCACCGTCTCCACCCCGTCCAGCTCCAGCCCCACCGCCTGCGTCTTGGCCGCGTCCCGCACCAGCACCCGCACCGAGCCACCCTCGGCCCCGGCCCACCGCGCCAGGCGCGGCACCAGACGCTGCCCCACCGAACCGGTCGCCCCCGTCACCAGGATCTTCGTCATGCTTGCTTCCCCTCACAGGAGTTGTGCTCTCCGACGTGCACCAGCTTGCCCGCCCCGCCCGGCCGCCGACAGAGACCCGCTGATCCAGGGATTCCCGATCCCTGGTTGGGACCGCCGGTCCTGTTACCGCTCCTTGTCGCCTGTGCGGCCCGGGCCGCTGCGTGCCGCGCGGGTACGGCCCGCGAGGTGGACGGCGAGGGCGGTCAGCAGCGCCGCCGCCGACGCGTACACCGGCAGCCACAGCGTCGTCGTCGAGGCCAGGCAGTCGTTCACGGCGACCCGGCCCTGGGTGCGCTGCGCGGAGGCCAGCGCGTCGGCCCCCTGGTCGGCGAGCGCGCCGAGGGCGGCCCGCGCGTTCAGCGCCGCGTAGTCGCCCAGGCGCGCGCACTCGGCGCGGGTGCCCGGCATCGGCAGCAGCCAGGCCCAGCGCTGCATCGCCGGGGCCAGGACGAGGGCCGCGCACAGGCCGACGACCAGCGAGTAGGCCGCCAGCGACCGCAGGCGACCGCGGCCGAACCCCGTACCGGGCGTACCGGGCGTACCGTGCTCACGGGTTGAGCGCAGTGGCGGGTCGGCGAAGGCGAAGACCACGGCGAGCAGGGTCAGCCCGAGGTAGGTGGAGAACCACTGCCAGGACCCCGAGGCGAGCGCGGCCGCCAGCACCCCGGCCAGCGCCGTGCCCAGCACCCCGGCCTGCCCGCCGCCCGGCCGGCTCCCGCCGGGGTCCGGGCGGCCCGGGAGGTGGGGGAGGCTGCGCTCGTCCATGGGGTTTCTCCTGCCTGGCGTCCGGGCCCACCAGTGTCCGGCCGCACCCCGGCACCGGCTCCGCCGCCCCGCCGCCGCGCGCGGCCCCCTCGCCCGGTCGGCGGCGGTTCTGGCCGACTCGGTCAAGGCGACTGGCAACGCTCCGCGCGGTGGGCGGGGGCGGCTCTCGCCGATGCGCAGGGTCTCGTCCTGGGCCGGCGAACGTCTGATCGCGAGGTGCCCGGTCCGTCGGTCGGGCTCCCTCGAACGACCCGTGCCGGGCTCGCCCGCCAGCTCCGGCCGTGACGGCCGGGCGGGGTGTCAGGGGTGCATGGCGCGTTCCTGCGGGGTCCACGTGCGGCGTCCCGTTGTCATTCTGGTGAGTGGGGGGTACCCCCCTGGGTGTCGGGTTCGGGTCAGAGTCCGCCGGCTACTCGGAGGATCGCCCCGGTCGTGTACGAGGCGTCCTGCGACAGCAGCCAGGAGACCGCCGCGGCGATCTCCTCCGGCCGGCCGGCGCGGCCGAGGGGGATGTTGGCGGCGGCTTTGGCAGGGCGTTGGGGGTCCTGGTGGAAGTCGGTCCAGATGGTGCCGGGGGCGACGGCGTTGACGCGAATGCGCTGTCCGGCGACTTCTTTCGACAGTCCGACGGTCATGGCGTCGACGGCGGCCTTGGAGGCGGCGTAGTGGACGTACTGTCCGGGGCTGCCGAGGGTGGCCGCGGCGGAGGAGATGTTGACGATCGCTCCGCCGCCCGTAGGTGCCATGTCCTGGACGGCGCGGCGGGCGCACAGCAGGTATCCGAGGATGTTGATGTCCAGGGCGCGGCGGATCCCGGCCGGGTCGGCTTCGGCCAGTGGTCCGTTGGGGCCGCTGGTCCCGGCGTTGTTGACCAGGGCGGTGAGGGGGCCGAGCTGTGCGGCCCGGGCGAAGAGGTGCTCGACGTCCGCCTCCTCGGCGGTGTCGGCCCGTACGGTCAGGCAGGTGCGGCCGCGGTCACGGACCTGCGCCGCGACTGCCTCGGCGGCGGCGCCGTCCGTGTGGTAGCCGAGGACGATGTCGTGGCCCTCGCCTGCGAGGCGCCGGCAGATCGCCGCGCCGATGCCGCGGCTTCCGCCGGTGACCACGGTGACGAGCTGTGTCTTCATGTCAGTTCTCCGGGAGTGCGTGGGTGGTCGAGTGGCCGAAGCGTTCGCGGTAGTGGTCGGGGGCGATGCCGAGGTGGCGGTGGAAGGTGCGGCGCATGGTCTCGGCGGTGCCGAAGCCCAGGCGGCGGGCGAGTGCGGCGACCGGTTCGTCGGTCTCGGTGAGGGCCCGTCGGGCCGCTTCCATCCGTACGCGTTCGACGTACGCGGCCGGTCCCGTGCCGACTTCCGCGGCGAAGCGCCGCTGCAGGTGGCGGGGGCTGAGGCCGGCCCGGGCGGCCAGCTCCGCGAGGCCGTGCCGCCCGCCGGGGTCGTCCTGGACGGCCCGTACGGCTGTGCGTACGGGCCCGCTGGTCGGCTGCGCCGACCACAGGGGGACGCTGAACTGTGACTGGTTGCCGGGTCGGCGCAGGTACAGCACCATCTCGCGGGCTGCCGCGAGGGCGAGCTCCGGCCCGTGGTCGTCCTCCACGAGGGCGAGTGCGAGGTCCATGCCGGCGCTGACGCCGGCGGAGGTCCACACCGGCCCGTCCCGGATGAAGATCGGGTCGCAGTCCACGGTCAGTTCGGGGTGCTCCTGGGCGAGTTGGCGCTCGCGGGCCCAGTGGGTGGTGACCCGCCGTCCGGCGAGGAAGCCGGTGGCGGCCAGGAGCAGCGCACCGCTGCACACCGAGGCGACCCGGCGGGCGCCGGACGCGGCCGCGGTGATCCAGGCGACCAGGGCGGGGTCGTGGCGCGCGTCGTTGACGCCGGGGCCGCCGATCACGACCAGGGTGTCCAGTCCTTCGGGGGCGAGGTCCGCGATCCCGTGGGTGGCGTGCATCGTCAGCCCGCTGGAGGAGCGGACCGCACCGGCGCGGGGGGCCACCACCGGGCAGTCGTAGCCGCCGACCGCCTCCTGCGCGTAATGGAACACCGCATGGGGGCCGACCAGGTCGACCGACTGGAATCCCTCGAACACCACGAACACCACCTGACGCATGCCTGCCAGGCTGTCCGAGCGGCGTCGACGGCGTCAACGACGAGCACCCCACGGATCGTGCCACGCCCCGCGCGGCGCGCCCCGGGTGCTGTGCGCCGTACCCGGGGGCGGCCCGCGCCCGTCCGGCGGATCATGCCGTCGTAGGCTGGCCGGCATGCACAGCACGCTGACGGAGCACGCCCGCTGCCTCTTCGGAGACGAATACCGGCCCACGCCGCAGTGCGCCAAGGAGCATGCGGAGTCCTTCTTCGTCGAGGAGCTGACCTTCGCGGATGCGGATGCGATTCTCGCCATGCTGAGGGAGCTGTGTCCGCACCTGGTCGACGGGCTCCTGCCGGTGTGGGTGCGGAATCTGGCGTATCGGCTCGTGCTGCTGCAGCGGCCGGACGAGCCGGCGTTGTTGCGGGAGGCGGCAGGGAGCCTGTGGACGCACGGGCCGGACTGGGACGGCATCGCAGCAGACCTGGAGGCACGGGCCGACGCCCTGGAGTCGGTGTGAGCCAGGGCTTGAGCCACAGTCGGATCGAGGCCGCGGTGACAGCGCCGGTCGTACTGGCTGCCCACCCGGTGGCCCGCCCGCCCGTCCGAGTTCCTGGACCGGCTGGCACCGTCACGTCACCCTAGCCCGGCCGAGGACCCGAGACGAGCCACTAGACGGCGCGCAGCAGGAGCCGGCCGTGGCGGAAGCGCTCGCCCTCGCCGGGCTCACGCAGCAGGCGGGCGTTCTCGGTGAGGCCGGCTTCGCGGGCGAGGTGGGCGAGGTGGTCGACGGGCCAGCGGTAGGCGGTGGTGACCTTGTGGTCGAACGGGGTGACGGGATCGCCCTCGGACTCGAAGAATCCGAGCAGCGCGTACCCGCCCGGGGCCAGCACGCGGCGGAACTCGGCCAGGTAGGAGGGGAGTTGCTCGGGTGGGGTGTGGATCAGCGAGTACCAGGACACGACCCCGCCCAGCCCTCCGTCGCCCACCGCCAGGGCACCCATCGATCCCGTCCGGAAGCGCAGCCGCGGGTACCGCCGGCGGGCGATGGCGATCAGTGCGGGGGAGAGGTCGATGCCGGAGGCGTCCAGGCCGTGCTCGGCCAGCGCGGCCGTGAGGTAGCCGGGCCCGCAGCCCAGGTCCGCGACCTGGCCGGACCCGGACTCGCGCACCAGGTCGGCGAAGGCGGTGACGAGGGAGCGGTCCAGCGGCAGGTGGGCCAGGCCGTCCCTCACGAAGTCGGCGTAGCGCTCCGCCAGCGCGTCGTAGGCGTCGGCGGTCGTGCGCAGGTACGAGGAGGAGGGTGACGAGGATCCGGACACGGGCCACGACTCTAGACCACCCGAGGCCCGGCCGACCCTGGAGCCCGACCGACCCTGGAGCCCGCCCAGCCCCGGACCGGTAGGCCCTGGCTACCGGCCCCGGAGCGCGCCATGCTGGGCACCATGATCGACCGTGAGGCCCTCGCCGACTTCCTCAGCCGCGCCCGTGCCCGTCTGACGCCCGCCGACCTCGGCCTGCCGCCCGGTGCCCGGCGCCGTACGCCCGGGCTGCGCCGGGAGGAGGTGGCGCAGCTGGCCGGACTGTCGGTGGACTACTACGCGCGACTGGAGCAGCGCCGCGGCCCGCAGCCCTCCCCGCAGTTGCTGGCGGCCCTGGCGCGGGCGCTGCGTCTGAGTGAGGACGAGCGCGACCACCTGTTCCACCTGGCCGGCCACGAGCCGCCGCGCCGCCACGGCGCCCACGCGCACGTGCGGCCCGGACTGCTGCTGATCCTGGACCGCCTGCACGACGTGCCCGCACAGGTGGTCTCGGACGTGGGGGACGTGCTGGCGCAGAACGCGATGGCGGCGGCGGTGTTCGGGGACGCCGGTGGTTCCGGCCGGCGCAACCTGCTGCTGCGCTGGTTCGCCGACCCGGCGAGCCGGGCGCTCTTCCCGCCGGAGGACCACGAGGCCCTGGCCCGCGCCCACGTGGCGGGCCTGCGCGCGGCGCACGCGGCCCGCCCGGGTGATCCGCGGGTGGCCGGACTGCTCGCCGAACTCCTGGCGACGGGACCGGAGTTCGCTGCCCACTGGGGGCGCCATGAGGTGGCGCGCAGGCGCAGTGGGGCCAAACGGGTGTGCCATCCGGTGGTGGGGGAACTGGTGCTGGAGTGCGAGGTGCTGGCCGCGGGCGGGGAGGACCAGTTGCTGCTGGTGCACACGGCCGCGGTGGGCAGCGAGAGCGCCTCGCGGCTGGAGCTGCTGCGGGTGGTCGGTGCCGGGGTGTGACGCCCGGGCGGGCGTGCGGACCGTGCGCCCGCCCGCAGGGTCGGCCGGAGCGTCGGTCCGGTGCGGGCGGGTGTGACCTCGCTCGCGTGCTGCGCCGGCTGCCGCGTGTCCGGCCCGGCGCCCCGTAGGCTGAGCGGGCCGGGGACGGAACAGAACGTCACCAACGCGACACGCCGACACGTCGACACACCGACACCTCGGCACACCGGCACACCGGCACACCGATGGATCGACAGAAGCGGGCAGGCAGGGGCGATGCAGTTCGATGACGAGGGCGACCTCGACACCTCGCAGGTGGACGACCGGCGGGGCATTCCGGGTGGGAAGGTCGCCCTCGGCGGCGGAGCGGTGGGCCTGATCGCGGTGCTGTTCGCGGTCATCCTGGGGGTCGATCCGCAGTTGCTGGGCCTGTCCGACGGCGGTGGCAGCGGCTCCTCCACCACCGGGGCGCGGACGGACAGCGAGGTGCGCGAGTCCTGCAAGAAGGGTGTGGACGCGAACAAGCGTCAGGACTGCCGGATCACGGCGGTGACCAACAGCCTGCAGGAGTTCTGGGGGGCGGAGTTGCCGGCCCGTACGAAGGTGGCGTACAAGCCCGCCCAGACGGTGCTGTTCACCAACCGGGTCTCCACCGCCTGCGGTCCGGCGACGTCGGCGGTGGGTCCGTTCTACTGTCCAGGTGACCGGATGGCGTACTTCGACCTGGGGTTCTTCGACGAGCTGTCCAGCCGCTTCGGCGCCAAGGGCGGCCCGTTCGCGGAGTCGTACGTGGTGGCGCACGAGTACGGGCACCACCTGCAGAACCTGCTCGGCACCATGCAGAAGGTCGGCAACGACCGGCAGGGCGCGGACAGCGCCTCGGTACGCCTGGAACTGCAGGCCGACTGCTACGCGGGGGTGTGGGCGCACCACGCGACCACGACCCCGCAGGCCTCCACGGGGCGTCCGTTGATCTCGGTGCTGACGGATCAGGACATCGCCCAGGGCCTGGACGCGGCGGCGGCGGTGGGTGACGACCGGATCCAGAAGCAGGCCACCGGGAGGATCAATCCGGAGGCGTGGACGCACGGTTCCTCCGCGCAGCGCAAGGCGTGGTTCACGACCGGCTACCGCGGCGGCGACATGACTCAGTGCGACACCTTCTCCGGCAGGATCTGACTGTCCGGAAGGATCCGGCGCGGCCCGCCCGCTCGACCGATCCCCAGGACACCCGCTTGACCAACCCCTTGCACGCCCGGGCCGGAAACGGCCCGGGCGTGCACCGTTCCCGCACGATGGTCCGTCCCGTGTCCTGCGAAAGGAGGCTCATCGCCCGGATTCCTCCAGGTATCACGGCATCTGTCGGACCTTCACCAATCTCCCATCGGATGATCACCCCGCCGCCCGGGTCCGGACCTCCAGCGTACGGAGCGGTCCACTCCAATTCCTTCGCACACCCCCCGGAGTCGAACTGCCCCCAGCAGCGAAAGGCCGCCCCGCCATGCCCCGTCCCGCCGAACGCCCCTCGCCCGACCGCCTGCTGCGCGAGGCCGCCGCGCGCCTGGACCGGCGCCGCTTCCTGACCGTCACCTCGGCCGCCGCCACGCTCGCCTTCACCGTCAACCTGCCCTCCGCCCACGCCGACACCCCCGAGTTCGCGCCGCGCCTGATCACCGACGACCCGTTCACCCTCGGCGTGGCCTCCGGCGACCCGCTGCCCGACGCCGTCGTGCTGTGGACCCGCCTCGCTCCGCGCCCCCTGGAACCCGGCGGCGGCCTGCCCCCGGCCGGATCCGTCCGGGTCGGCTGGGAGATCGCCCGCGACGAGCGCTTCCGCCGCGTCGAGCGACGCGGCTCCGTCCGCGCCCACGCCGAGTTCAACTACGCCGTCCACGTCGACGTCGACGGCCTCGACGCGGCCCGCGGCTACTTCTACCGCTTCACCGTCGGCGCCTGGGCCAGCCCCGTCGGCCGCACCCGCACCGCCCCCGCCCGCACCCGCTGCCCGGAGCGCACCCGCTTCGCCGTCGTCTCCTGCCAGGCGTACGAGGACGGCTACTTCACCGCCTACCGCCACCTCGCCGACGAGGACCTCGACGCCGTCTTCCACGTCGGCGACTACGTCTACGAGTACGCCATCGACGCGGCCGGCGGCGACCGCAAGTACACCGACCGCGTCCTGCCCGCCGCCCTCGACCACGAGACCGTCACCCTTGAGGACTACCGGCTGCGCTACAGCCTCTACAAGAACGACCCCGACCTCCAGGCCGCCCACTCCGCCCACCCCTGGTACGTCACCTGGGACGACCACGAGGTCGAGAACAACTACGCCGCCGGCATCCCCGAGAAGAACCAGGACCCGGCCCCCTTCGTCGCCCGCCGTGCCGCCGCCTACCGCGCCTACTGGGAGAACCAGCCGCTGCGCCTGCCCCAGCCTCGCGGCACCGACCTCACCCTCTACCGGCGGGTTCACTGCGGGCAGCTCGCGCAGTTCGACATCCTCGACACCCGCCAGTACCGCGACGACCAGGCCAACGGCGACGGCTGGCAGTACCCGACACCCGAGTCCCAGGACCCGCGCCGCACCCTGATGGGCGCCACCCAGGAGCGTTGGTTCGCCGAGGGGCTGCGGCGTTCCCGGGCGACCTGGAACGTGGTGCCCCAGCAGGTGGTGTTCTCCCGCCGCAAGAACACCACCGCCGAGCGCTCGAAGCTGTCGATGGACGCCTGGGACGGCTACCCGGCGGCGCGCGAGCGCTTCCTCAAGGCCGTCGACGAGGCCGGTACGAAGAACCTGCTGCTGCTCACCGGAGACGTCCACGTCGCCTACGCGATGGACGTCAAGCGGGACTTCGACGACCCGGGCTCCCGGACGGTCGGCGTGGAGATCGTCGGCACCTCCGTCAGCAGCGACGGCGACGGCGAGGAGAAGCCCTCCAACTGGGCCACGCTGACGGCCGCCAACCCCCACATGAAGTTCTACGACGGCCGCCGCGGCTACACCACCCTGACGTTGGACCGCCACCGGGCCCGCGCCGACTACCGCACCGTCTCCCACATCACCCGCCCCGGCGGAACGGTCTCCACGGCCGCGTCCTTCGTGACCGAGGCCGGCAACCCGGGCCTCCACCCGGCCTGAGGCCGGCCGACGACGAAGCCCCGCCGCCCCGGCTTCCGGGGCGGCGGTGCGGAAGGCTGCCGTAGGTTCAGACCTCGCCGAACTCCCCGGCCCGGACGGCGGTCAGGAAGGACCGCCACGCGTCCGCAGGGAAGGCCAGGCGCGGCCCCTGGGGGTCCTTCGAGTCACGTACGGGGACGAGGCCGGGCATGCTGCCGGACACCTCGACGCACTGACCGCCATTGCTGCCGTAGCTGGATGTGAACCAGTCGGCACGACCACCGACCTCGCCGCTCAGGACCCGGACGGCGGCTTCACCGGCTGCGTGAAGAAGACCAAGAACCGCTCCGAGTTCCTGGAGTTCTGCCGCCATCCGCGCTCGCTGCACCCGCTGGACATGCGCATCGCCTCTCCGTCGGCATAGCCAACCCCGACTTCGTCCAGGCCGAACGGGCCTTCGCCGCTGACACGAAGTCCTTCTCCCCGGTTCTCACCATGCGGTGCTGGATCAACCCTGCCTCCGAACCCGACGTCACCTTCGTTCAGGGCGTGCCGGTCGGCGAGGATCCGACCGCCCCTGAGGAGTAACGGTCACTCCCCGCCGTCCCGGGGTGGCGGGGTGGCGGGGAGCGGGTTGACGGGCGGCCGGGGCTATCTGCGGGCGGCCCGGGTGCGGCGGGTGAGGGAGTCGAGGACGACGGCCGCGAGCAGGACCGCGCCGGTGATCATGTACTGGATGGCCTGGGCGGCGTGGACCATGTCCAGGCCGGTGGTGATGGACTGGATGACCAGGATGCCCAGCAGCGCGGACCAGGTGTTGCCGCGGCCGCCGAAGAGGCTGGTGCCGCCGATGACGGCGGCGGCGATGGCCATCATCAGGACGTTGCCGCTGCCGAGTTGCTTGTCGGCGGAGCCCTGCTGGGAGGCGTAGAAGAGGCCGCCGAGGCCGGCCAGCAGCGCGGAGAGCATGAACACCGTGACCCGGACGCGGGCGACGTTGACGCCGGCGCGCCGGGCCGCCTCGACGCTGCCGCCGAGGGCGAAGATCTGCCGCCCGAAGCGGGTTCGGCGCAGGGTGAAGTCGGTGGCGACGACCACGCCGAGCAGGACGACCAGGGACAGCGGCAGGCCGCGGTCCTGGTTGAGGGCGTACGCGGCGGCCAGGGCGAGCACCGCCAGCGCGGCGGTGCGCAGCACCGTGTCGGCGAGCGGCCGGGAGGCCAGGCCGGCGGCGGACCGCCGCCGGGCGGTGCGCAGTTGGGCGAGCAGGTAGAGGGCGGGGGCGAGGACGGCGAGGCCCCAGGCGTAGGCGATGTCGCCGTCGCCGAGGAAGGTGGAGTCGAGGCCGGCGACGATGCCGTCGTGGGGGTTGTTGACGGTGCCGGCGTCGCCGAGGACCCATTCCTGGAGGCCGCTCCAGGCGAGCATGCCGGCGAGGGTGACGACGAAGGCGGGGACGCCGACGCGGGCGAAGAGCAGGCCGTGCAGGGCGCCGATGACGCAGGCGGCGGCGAGGGCGGCGGCGATGGCGAGCCATTCCGGCCAGCCCTGGCGTACGGCGAGGACGGCGGTGATGGCGGAGGACGCGCCGGCGACCGAGCCGAGGGAGAGGTCGATCTCGCCGAGGATGAGGACGAAGACGACGCCGACGGCTATCAGCCCCGGTCCGGCGATGAAGCGGGTGATGTTGGTGAGGTTGTCGGCCTGCAGGAAGTGGTGGGTGACGGACTGGAAGACGATCGCGATGACGACCAGTCCGACGACCACGGGCAGCGACCCCAGTTCGCCGGAGGCGAGCCGGCGCCGGGCGGCGTCGGCTCGTCCGGCCCAGGTCGGGGCGGTGACGTGCAGGCGGGGGTCGGGGGCGGGGGCGGTCATGCGGCGTCCTCCTCCTCGGCGCGGCGGGCCCGGCGGCGGGCGTGGGCGTTGTCGTCGGCGCCGGTGATGGCGGCGACGATCTGTTCCTGGGTGGTGTCGGCGACGGGGAAGACGCCGTTGTTGCGGCCCAGGCGCAGGACGGCGACGGTGTCGGCCACCGCCCGTACGTCGGCCATGTTGTGGCTGATCAGGATCACGGCGAGGCCGCGGTCGCGCAGGCGTTCCACCAGGTCGAGGACCTGGGCGGTCTGTTCGACGCCGAGCGCGGCGGTGGGTTCGTCCAGCAGCACGAGGGACGGTTCGCCGACCAGGGCGCGGGCGATGGCCACGACCTGGCGCTGGCCGCCGGAGAGGGCGGCGACGGGGGCGTGCACGTCGGGGATGCGGATGGCGAGGGTGTCCAGCAGGTCGCGGGCGCGTTGCTCCATGGCGACTTCGTCGAGCAGGGCGTGGCGCAGTTGTTCGCGGCCGAGGAAGAGGTTGGCGATGACGTCGAGGTTGTCGCAGAGGGCGAGGTCCTGGTACACGGTGGCGATGCCGAGGGCGGTGGCGTCCTGGGGACGGGCCAGGCGCACGGGGGTGCCGCGGAAGGTGATGGTGCCCTCGTCCACGGCGTGGACGCCGGCGATGGTCTTGACGAGGGTGGACTTGCCGGCGCCGTTGTCGCCGACGAGGGCGAGGACCTCGCCCGGGTGGACGTCGAGGTCGATGTCGGTGAGGGCCTGGACGGCGCCGAAGCGCTTGGAGACCGAGCGCAGCTGGAGGACGGGTGCGCCTGTCACATGAACCATCCTGAATGTTCGGGGGTGGTGGGCTACTTGAGGCCGGCGGCGGTGCAGGCGGCGGCGTAGTCGGCGGTGCAGATGTCGGAGGCCTTGTAGAGGCCGTCGGCGATCACGGTCTGGGCGATGTCGGCCTTGGTGACGACCTTGGCGTCCAGGAGCTTGGCCGGGATGTTCTTGTCCGTGGAGCTGTCGACGGTGGTGGTGGCCACGGACTTCACGTCCTTGCCCTGGAGGAGGTCGACGGCCAGTTCGGCGGCGGACTCGGCGAGGGGCTTGTAGGCCTTGTAGATGGTGTAGGCCTGGTCGCCGTTGACGACGCGCTGGATGGCGTCGAGGCCGGCGTCCTGGCCGCCGACGGGGACCTTGATGCCGGAGCCCTGGAGCTGGGTGATGATGGCGCCGGCCATGCCGTCGTTGGCGGAGTAGACGGCCTGGAAGCCGTTCTTGCCGAGTTGGGTGACGGCGGCGGCGATCTTCTGGCCGGCGACGGTGGGGTTCCACTGGCCGGACTGCTCGTAGACGACCTTCTTGATCTTGCCGTCGAGGACCTTGTGCGCGCCGGTCTTGAACTGGGCGGCGTTGGGGTCGGCCTCGTCGCCGTTGATCATGACGATGTTCGCGTCGGGGGCCTGGGGGCCCAGGGCGTCCAGCAGGGCCTGGCCCTGGAGCTCGCCGACCTTCTCGTTGTCGAAGGAGACGTAGGCGGAGACCGGGCCGGTGGCCAGGCGGTCGTAGGCGAGGACCTTGACGCCCTTGGCGGCGGCCTCCTGCACCCAGCTCTGGGTGGACTTGGCGTCGAAGGCGTCCAGGATGATGACCTTGACGCCCTGGGTGAGGAGGGTGTCGAACTGCTGCTTCTGCTTGGCGGCGCTGCCCTCGGCGTTGTTGTAGAGCACCTTGCAGCCCGCGCACAGGGACTTGACCTTGGCCTCGATGAAGGGCCGGTCGAAGGACTCGTAGCGCACGGAGGAGGCGTTCTCGGGCAGCAGCAGGCCTATGGAGGTGCTGTCGCCGGAGGCGGCGGAGTCCTTCTTGTCGCCGCCGGCCTTGCCACAGGCGGCGGTCATGGAAAGCGCCAGCGCGAGGCCGACGGTCGGGACGAGTACGCGACGCAGTGCGGCGTTCATACGGGTGCCTCTCCCTGGGGCGCCGCGACGGTGCGGCGGGGTGGGGGGAGTCAACCCTGACCGCGTACATGGCGTCAAGAAGTAAAACCAGACTCCGAGCGAACGCCTGCTATTCGTTATCTTCGTGAACGCTTTTGGTTTTCCCGGCGTGTGCGCTTGACATGATGGTGGTGTCGGGATAACGGCTCGGCTTCTCGGTAGGCGGGGGGAGCCCGGTGCCGTGCGGCAGGAGTGCCGCGCCGTCCTGCCGGGGAGACGGCGAGGGGGGGGGGGGGCCCCGGCGGGGGGCGGGCCCCCGCGGGGGGGGGGGCGGCCCCCCCGAGCGAAATTGAGGGGCGGGGGGGGGGGGTGGGGGTGTTTGGGGCGCCGGGGGGT
>NZ_JBHYGR010000012.1:85731-110667 GCF_042738155.1 Kitasatospora sp. NPDC059088
GACGCCCGGGCCGCCGGGGGCTCCCCGTGGGTATTCTCCCGCGACCCGGGCCACCGCAGGCGGGGGGACCCGGCGGGGGCCCCCCGCCACCCAGCGGGGGGGGGGCACCTCACGGTCGTCGGACAGCCCGACCTGACGAATCGTCAGGGCCGGTCGAGGGTGATGGAGTTGATCGGCCCGAGGTCGTAGTAGACGCCGTTCTGGGCCGGGATGTCGTACACGCAGTTGCCGCCGCCGCTGCTCTTGCACAGGTGGGCGTGCGCGCCGCCGGTCTGGTTGTTCAGTACCCAGTGGTTGCCGTACTGGCCGCTGAGGTTGTGGGCGCCGTAGCTCCAGTACACGGCGCTGGGGGAGACGGCCGGGTTCTGGTCCTGCGGGTAGACGCAGACGGCGCCGGACGGGCAGCCCGCCCAGTCGCCGGTGACGGCGGCGCCGGCGCCGCCGGTGCCCACGGCGGTCAGTGCGGCGGCCGTGATCGCGACGGCGGTCAGGGCACGGGTGATCCTTCGCATGGTGTACTCCCTCGCTGGTGCGGCGGCCCCCACCTGCGGTCGGGGCCAGTGCTCGCCAGCGTAGGAACGCGCGGGCCAGGGCGGTCCCTGACATCCGACAGGGGCGCGCCGCCGCGCCCCGGGCGCCGGGGGGTGGTACGGGCGTCAGGCGTCGGGGTCCGGTTGCGGGGGCGGCGGGTAGGCCGGGCCCGTCTGCCGGAACGCCGGCCCCGCCGCCTCGATGTACGCGCGGAAGGCGGCCCCGGCGGAGCTGACGTGCAGGTCGACGACGACCTCCCCGCCATCGTGGCGGCCGTCCTCCGTGAGGGCCAGGCCGATCAGTGCCAACTCGCCGGCCTGGTCCCTCTGTTCACGTTCCTCCCAGGTCTCCTCGCCGAGTTCGCCCTCGTCGTCGCGTTCCCAGGCCGCCATCGCGGCGCGGGCCAGTTCCGCGGGCAGGCGCACCGTGACCCGGCCGACCTGGTGGTGGACGCGCTCCCCGACCGCGGCCAGCAGCTTCGCCTCCTGCCGGTACAGCGTGTACTGCTCCTGATGCGTCATGAGGGAACTCCTCGTGGGTCGTCGGGCCGCACGCCCGGGGTCAGGCGCAGGCGCTCGGGGCGGGCCGGGGCCCGCAGGCGTTCGGGCGGCAGCTGGTCACGGCGGGCCTGCCAGGCGAGCAGACGGGAACGGTCCTGCTCGTCCCCGGCCCCCTCCCCCTCCGGCGCGGGTGCCTGGCCGGTCTCCCGCAGCAGCACCCGGGCCGGGCGGTCCTCGCCGGCGGGCAGGACGTCCAGCACCAGGAAACGGGTGCCGGGCGGGAACACCACTTCGGGATCCCCCTCCTCGGCGATCACGGACGTGCGGCGGCCGGTGGCGGACCACACCAGGAACTCCACGCCCGTGCCCGGCACCACCTCCGCCTCCGCGGTCCCCACCACGGGCGCGGGCTCCACCAGCAGCGCGCCGCGCACGTACTGCGCCAGCACCTCCTCGCCCGCCTCGGCGCCCAGCAGCACCGCGCCCCGGTGGTTGGGCAGCCGCCGCAACCCGGACCCCAGACAGGCCAGGTACGGGGCCAGCGGCCCGGTGGCGTGGTCGCCGCGGCGGGCGGCCTCGACCAACTCGGCGCGGTGCACCGGGATACCAGTGTCGGCGTGGTGCAGGTAGACCGCCGCCAGGTCGTCCTTCAGGTCGTCCCGCGCCTGGGCGCGCAGCGCCGGCATCCGCAGCGCCGCCTGCTCGGCGCGGCCGGCGTAGCGGTGGAAGTCCGCACCCAGCAGGGCCCGGAAGGCGGCCCGCTCGGCGGGCGTGGACGCGCGGCCGGCGGCGGTGGTGCCGACGGTGGGCGGGACGAGGAGGCGGGGCGCGGCGGCACGACCGGGGGTGTCGGGGGAGTCGGGGGAGCCGGGGACGATGGCGCCCTGCGGCGGGGCCGGGGGCTCGCCGGGGCCCGCCCCTTCGGCCTGCGGGGTGGGCGGGTCCTGCGGGCCGGCCGGTTCGGGGGTCGGTGCGGGGGTGTCGGGGGTGGTGCTCTGGGTGGTGACGGTCGCGGCGGTGGCGGGGGTGATGGGTTCGGGCGGGGTGTGCGGTTCGGGGGTCGGTGCGGCGGTGTCGGGGGTGGTGCTCTGGGTGGTGACGGTCGCGGCGGTGGCCGGGGCGATGGGTTCCGGCGGGGTGGGGGTGGCAGGGGTGGCCGGGTGGGTTCGTCGGACGGTGGGGGTGGCGGGCAGGAGCAGTCGCGGGGCGGGGGCGCCCGGTTCGGTGAGGGCGGACACCAGGTCCTCCAGGACGGCGAGGACCTCGGCGGGCGCCGGCCGGTCGGCCGAACCCGCGATCAGGGTCGGCCGGGTCGGGTCCGGGGCGAGCAGGCGGGGGCCGCGGTCGTCCGGCACCTGGTCGGGCCGCAGCCACAGCCCGGCCGGAACGGCCTCCAGTCGCCAGCCCGCGACCGGGGCCTGATGGAGCGCCGGCCCGCAGTCGGCGAAGGCCGCGGGCAGGGGGCGCCACGCGGAGGCGATCACCCGCTCCAGCTCGCGGCAGGCGGTCAGCTCGGTCAGCCACGGCTCCCAGCCCGGGGCCCCGTCGGCGCCCAGGACACGGGCGGACCAGCCGCTCGCGGTCCGTGTCGGCAGGCCGACAGCGGCCCGCACGTCGTGGCCCAGGGTCGCCGCGAGCGCCCCGGTCAGGGCTACGAGCTGCGCGGGGTCGGCCCAGGGCGCACTGATCAGCAGCTCGGCGGGACGGGCGTCGGGCGGGACGGGCCGGGCAGCGGCGACGGCGGCGGCGGCGATTACGGCGACGTCGGCGGCCGGTGGCAAGGGCGCGTGCGGTCGGCCTACCACCAGCACCGGGGTGCCGGGCGCCGTGGCGGCCCGGAGCAGGGGGTCCGGCACGGCGGCCGGGACGGTCGTGCCGGGGAACCAGACGCCGTGCGGCAGTACGGCCGTCAGCGCCTCGACCGTGCTCTCCGCGGGCCCGGCCACGGTCGGCTCCCCGGCGCGGGGTGCCGGGGCGCTCGTTCCGACGGGATTGGTGGGAAGGGGAGTTGGGTCCGGTACGGCGGCCTGCTGGGCCGCCTGCCGGGGCACGGGGGCGGCGGGGGCGGCGGGGGAGGGCAGCGGGCCCGCCGCCGGTAGGGCCGGTGTGGCGGGCCGGGGGGTGGGGTCCGCTTCGAGGGGGTGCGGGGCGCCGAGGTGCTCGCCGGACGCTCCCGCCGTGGTCGTCGGTGTGGCCGCCACAGCCGCCGTGGCCGCCACAGCGGCTGCGGTGACCGTCACGGCTGCTGTCGTGCCGTTCCCGGAGCTGCCGGTGCCCGCGCCCCCGGGCGCCGCGCCGGTGCCCGCGCCCCCGGGGGCCGTGCCCGTGCCTGCTCGGGGCAGCGGCCACACGGGCCCGAGTCGGCGGGTGCGTCCGTCCGGGGTGAACAGCCACCAGGAGGACGGCTCGGCGTCGGTGGCACCGCTGGTCAGCAGGGTGCCGTCGGGGCGCAGGGTGACGAGCCCGTCCGGAGCGACGATGCTGGTGGCGGCCAGTTCGGCGAGCCGTTGCGCGGGCCGGCGCCCGGAGGCGGGTGTCGCCGCGAGGGCGGAGGCGGCCAGGACCAGGGTGGCGGCGTTGCGGTCGGCGGCGGTGCGGGCGAGGTCGTCGAGGCGGCCGAGCAGGACGGGTTGGGCATCGGGGGCCGCGGCCAGCACCGTGACGGTGCCGGGTACGGCTTCCAGCGCGGCCAGCGCGTCGGTGAGCGCGGCGGGCAGCGCAGCCGCGTCGGTGCCGGGCGCGATGACGAAGTGCGCTCCCACCTCGTGCAGCGCGGCCGGGCCCGCCAGTTCGGCCGCCGTGCCGTTGTCCGTGCGCCGGCGGTTCAGCCAGCGGCGTGCCCCGGAGGCCTGTTCGATGGTGCTCACTGACGCGACTCCCCTTCCCCGTCCGCGCTGCCCCCGCCGCCCCCGTCGTCGACGAGCGCGGTCTGCACCTGTACGGTCCGGCGTCGGGTGATGTGCAGGGCCCGGCCCGGCGGCAGCGCCCGCGGCTTGGTGTTGCCGAACAGGAAGCCCTCGCTGGGCGGGCAGGACAGCAGCAGCGCCGGGGTGTTGACCTCTTCGAGCTTGCGCAGCAGCTGGTCGGAGGAGGCCCGCCCGACGCCGTTGGCGCTGCGGGCCACGATCAGGTGCAGGCCCAGTTCGGCGCCCTGCGCCAGGTACTCCAGCAGCGGCGCGAACGGGTGGGCTTGCATGCCGCCGGGGGAGCCGGAGACCAGTTCGTAGTCGTCGACCAGGATGAACAGTTCGGGGCCCTCCCACCAGTCCCGCAGCCGCAGCCGCTCGGGGGCGATGTCCGCCCCGGGCAGCCGGTTGGCCATCGCCCGGGCCGCGCCGTCGACGATCTGGCGCAGCACGTCCACGGCGACGGCGTGCCCGAGCCGGTACTCCGGCGGCACCGCGCCCTGGAGGACGCGCCGGTAGTCGACCAGCATGATCCGCGCCTCGTCGGGCCGGTAGGCGCCGGTGATGCCGGCGGCCACCAGCTTGAGCAGGTTGGTCTTGCCGGCCTCGCTGTCGCCGACGACGACCAGGTGCGGGGACTCCTCGAAGTCGTGCCAGAGGGTGTCCATCGAGACGTCCTGCAGGCCCAACGGCACGCGCAGCCGGCCCTGGGGGGCGGGCAGCGCGGCGGCGGGCAGGTGCAGCGGCAGCATCCGGACCTCGGGCGCGCGCGGGCCGGTCCAGTGCTCGGCGACGGCGTCGACCAGGTCCGCGACGCCCTCGCCCAGGTCCTCGGTGGCGCCGCGGCCGTCCAGGCGGGGCAGTGCGGTGAGGAAGTGCAGTTCCTCACCGGTGAGCCCGCGTCCGGGGATCTTGGGCACGGTCGCCGCGATGCGCATGCCGATCGCGGAGTCGACCGGGTCGCCCAGCCGGAGCTCGAAGCGGGTGCCCAGCAGGTCGCGCAGCGCGCCGCTGACCTCGCCCCACCGGGTGGTGCCCACCACCAGGTGGATGCCGTAGTTCAGGCCGCGCTGGGCGATCAGGGTCAGCGCCGGCGCCAGGTCGGGGAACTCCTGGCGCACGGTGTTCCAGCCGTCGACGACCAGGAACACGTCACCGTGGCCCTCCCCGGGCAGCGCGCCCTCGGCCAGGGCGCGCCGGAACGCGGCCACCGAGTCGAGGCCCAGTTCGGCGAAGCTCTGCTCGCGCCGGGCCAGGATGGCGTTGACCTCGGCGACCGTGCGCACCACCCGCTCCGGGTCGTGCCGGCCGGTCACCGCGCCCACGTGCGGCAGGCCGCGCAGCGAGGAGAGCGTGCCGCCGCCGAAGTCCAGGCAGTAGAACTGCACTTCGCGCGGGGTGTGGGTGAGCGCCAGCGCCGCGACCAGGGTGCGCAGCAGGGTGGACTTGCCGCTCTGCGGCCCGCCCGCGACCCCCACGTGCCCGCCCGCCCCGGACAGGTCCGCCACCAGCAGGTCGCGCACCTGCTGGAAGGGCTTGTCCACCACGCCGACCGGCACCCGCAGCGCGCCGCGGCCCGGATCGTCCTCGGCGGTCAGCCCGCACCCGGGCACCGGCGCCAGCGGCGCCAGCAGCTGGTCCAGGGTCGGCGGCACACCCAGCGGGGGCAGCCACACCGGGTGGGCCGGCGGACCGGCGTCCACCAGCTTCTCGGCCGCGATCTCCAGCAGGCTGCGACCGGACGCCTCCTCCTCCTGCGCCTCCTGCACCTCCGCCGGGAGGACGGCGGGCTGACGCGGCGCCACGTACTCGGTGCCGTACGCCGCGACCTGCCCGGCCGCGGCCTGACGGCGGGCCGCGACCGGGCGCGGCGCCCGGTAGGGCCCGGAGACGTACGCGGCCTTGAACCTGGTCAGCGTCGCGATGTCACTGCGCAGGAACCCGTTGCCCGGCTGCGAGGGCAGGTGGTAGGCGTCCGGGACGCCCAGCACGCCCCGGCTCTCCATCGCGGAGAAGGTGCGCAGGCCGATCCGGTAGGACAGGTGCGACTCCAGGGCGTGCATCCGCCCCTCGTCCAGGCGCTGGGAGGCCAGCAGCAGGTGCACCCCCAGCGAGCGCCCCAGTCGTCCGATCATGATGAACAGGTCCATAAAGTCCCGGTGCGCGGCCAGCAGTTCGGAGAACTCGTCGACCACCACGAACAGCGTCGCCAGCGGCTCCAGCGCCGCCCCGCCGGCCCGGGCCCGCTCGTAGTCGAGCAGCGAGCTGTAGTTGCCCGCCGCCCGCAGCAGCTCCTGGCGGCGCACCAGCTCCCCGTGCAGGGCGTCGCGCATCCGGTCCACCAGCGCCGCCTCGTCGGCCAGGTTGGTGATCACCGCCGAGGTGTGCGGCAGCCGCTCCAGCCCCAGGAACGTCGCCCCGCCCTTGAAGTCCACCAGCACGAAGTTCAGCACCTCGGAGGAGTGGGTCATCGCCAGCGCCAGCACCAGCGTGCGCAGCAGCTCCGACTTGCCCGACCCGGTCGCCCCGATCAGCATCCCGTGCGGCCCCATGCCGCCCTGCGCCGACTCCTTGATGTCCAGCTCCACCGGCGTGCCGTCGGCGGCGATCCCCAGCGGCACCCGCAGCCGGTCGGCGACGCCGCGCGCCCAGCCCGCCGCCACGTCGTGCCCGTGCAGGTCGCGGACGCCCAGCAGCGACGCCAGGTCGAAGTCCCCGGCGAGCGGCTCGCCGCCCTCCGAGCCGTCCCCGATCCGGTACGGCGCCATCAGCGCCGCGAGCCGCCGCGCCGCCGGCAGCGACAGCGCGTCCGGCCGCCCCAGGTCGGTCTCCTCGTCCCGGTGGTTGCGGTCCGCACCGACCATCGCCAGCCGGCCCTCGTCGATCCGCAGCCGCAACCGGTGCCGCAGCGGCTTCCACTCCAGCGCCTCACCCAGGTCCAGCAGCACCGCGTTGCGCCACCCCGTGAGCGCCGCCCGGCTGCCCGCGCCCACCGGCACACCGTCCAGCACGACCACCGTGAACGGCTCGTCCCGGCCCGGCTGCGCGTCGGGCTCCCACGGTCCGCGCCCCGCGAACTCCGCCCCCAGCACCTGCTCCAGCTCCGCCACCGACCCGGCCATCAGCCGCACCGGCCCCAGCGCGTCGGTCTCCACCGGGTGCAGCGCGTGCGGCAGCCACTTCACCCACTCCCACGCCCGGCGCTGCCCGGCCTCGCAGACCACGGCGATCCGCAGGTCCTGCGGCGCGTGGAACAGCGCCAGCTGCGCCAGCATCGCCCGTGCCAGCGCCCGCGCCGCCTCCCGCTCGTCCGCGCGCACCAGCACCTGGGCGTAGCCGCGCACGTACACCGCGATCGGCTGGTCCGCGACCGTGCCGTAGGCGTGGATGAACCGGCGCAGCGCGTGCGCGCACAGCGGCTCCAGGTCCTCCACCGGCTTGGTCGCCAACGGCGCCAGCCGTACCGCCAGCCGCTGGTGTCCCACGCCCACCCGCACGTCCCCGAAGTCCGGGTGCGCGGCGCGCCGCTCCCACAGCCGAGAGGTGCGCACCAGCGAGGCCAGCGAGCCCGGCGCCGGGTGCCGCCAGGCCAGCGCCTCCTGCTGGCGCACGATGTGCCCGCGCACCTGACGGCGCATCTGCGCCAGGTAGCGCAGGTAGTCGCGCCGCTCGGCGCGCAGCTCCCGCTTGCGGTCGCTGGAACCGCGCAGCAGCGACGTCACCAGCATGCCCACCGCGGAGAGGCCCATCATGCCCATCGCGACGTACGTCATGATCCCGCCGCCCTCACCCGGGCGCAGGAACACGAACACCATCGACAGCGAGCTCAGCGCCATCGGCGCCATCGTGATCATGCTCGACATGCCGCTCTGCGACTGCGGCAGGACCGGCGGCTCCTGCAACTGGATCTCGCCGTCGGGCATCGCCGGCCCGGGGCGCCGCGGCGCACGCTCGACCACTACCACACTCAACGAAAGCGCTCCTCGCACCCGGGAAGGACGGCGGCGAAGTGCCCCGCCGCGCGGGACGCCGTCCTCCTGGGGCGACGGACGGCACCCCCTCCGGGGTTCAGCCGGGCCCCCGCTCGACCCGTTCGGACCGGATTTGAACCCCGCACCCGCCCCGGCCCGTCCCCCGGGAAGGAGGCCGCCCCGCGGGCGGTACGGCAACCGCCGCACGGGCGGGTACGGCAAGCGCCGCACGCGAGCACGAGGAGAACCTTGAACGGGAGCACCACCGGGACCACGGCAACCGGACTGTGCCGACTGAGGTTCCACGCACCCGACACGGTGTTCGAACTCGTCGTCCCCGCCGACGTCCCCCTCGCCGACCTGCTGCCCGCCGTCCTCGACCACGCCGGCGACGACCTCGACGAACAGGGCGCCGAACACGACGGCTGGATCCTCCAACGCCTCGGCCAGGCCCCCCTGGACGAGGAACTCGGCGCCGACGCCCTCGGCCTGCGCGACGGCGAGGACCTCCACCTGCGCCCCCGCCGCGACCCGCTCCCCGAGGTCCACTACGACGACCTCCCCGACGGCCTCGCCACCGGCATGCGCGAACGCGCCGACACCTGGCGCCCCGTCCTCACCCACCACACCGCCCTCGCCCTGGCCGTCACCGTCCTGGCCGGCGGCCTGGCCCTCCTGCTGCTGCCCGGCCCGCCCCAACTGCGGGCCGGTGCCGCCGCCGTCACCGCCCTGTTCCTGCTGCTGGGCGCCCTCAGCGCCTCCCGCGCCGTCGGCGACGCCGGCGCCGGCACCGCCCTGGGCGCCACCGCCGTGTCCTACCTCGCCCTGGCCGGAGCCCTCCTCACCCCCGACACCGGACCCTCCGCCGCCGGCGCCCGCCTGCTCGCCGGCGGCTGCGCCGGCGCCGGAGCCGCCGTCCTGGCCATGGCCGCCGTCGGCTGCGCCGCCCCGCTCTTCCTCGGCCTGGTCCTGTTCGCCCTGCACGTCACCGCGGCCGGTGCCCTGCTGCTGGCCGGACTCACCGTGCCCGCCACCGCCGCCGCCCTGGCCGTCGCCCCCGTCGCCACCGCCGCCTTCCTGCCGGGCGTGTGCTTCCGCCTGTCCGGACTGCGCCTGCCCGCCCTGCCCCGCAACGCCGAGGAACTCCAGGAAGGCATCGAAGCCGTCCCCGCCGCCACCGTCCGCGCCCGAAGCACCGTCGCCGACGGCTTCCTGACGGCCTTCCACCTCGCTCTCGCCCCCGTCCTCCTCCTCGCCCTGACCGCCCTCAGCGGGCAGGAGGGCTGGGCCCCCACCGCCCTGACCTGCACCCTGGCCCTGCTGCTCGCCCTGCACGCCCGCGGCATCGGCTCCGTCCCCCAGCGGCTGGCCGTTCTGGTCCCCGCCGTCTGGGGCCCCGTGCTGCTCACCGCCCGCCTCGCCACCGAGCTGGCCCCCGCCGCCCGCACCGGCCTGCTCGCCGCGCTGCTGGCCGCGGCCGCCCTGCTGGCCGCCGCCTCCTGGACCGTCCCCGGCCGACGGCTGCTGCCCTACTGGGGCCGCGCCGCCGACCTCCTGCACACCCTCGCGGCCGTCGCCGTCCTCCCGCTCGCCCTCGCCGCGGCCGGCGCCTTCCAGGCGCTGCGCGCCCTCGCGGGCTGAGCCCGAACGACTCGCCGTACCCGCTGAGCGCGCCGTACCCGCTGAGCCCGAACGACCCGCCGTACCCGCCGTACCCGCCGTACCCGCTGAGCCCCGCCACCGAGGAGAACCGCCACCATGCAGTCGAAGCGCGACCAGGTGCAGGCCCACCTGTTCGTGATGGGCCGCCTCGCCACCGGCATGCTCCGAGGCGAGCCCGACGCCCCCGACGTCCCCACCGGGCGCACTTCCCGAGGCATCGTCACCGGTCTGGTCGTCGCCGCCCTCGCCGCCCTGATCGCCGCCGTCTACGGCGTCCTCGTCCCCGGCGGCGCCACCGGCTGGAAGAAGCCCGGCACCCTCGTCCTGGTCAAGGAGAGCGGCGCCCGCTACCTCTACGTCGACGGCGCCCTCCACCCCGTGCTCAACGAGGCCACCGCCCGCCTGCTCGCCGGCGACCAGCTCACCGTCGACCAGGTCAGCGTCCACTCCCTGGCCGACACCCCGCGCGGCACCCCCCTGGGCATCCCCGGCGCCCCCGACGGCCTGCCGCAGTCCGAGCGCCTGGCCACCGCCCCCTGGCTCGCCTGCGCGAGCTGGCAGCCCGACCCCTCCGGCACCCGCCGCCCCCGCCTGGCCCTGGCCATCGACCCCACCACCCAGGGCACCGCCCTCACCGACCGTCAGGCCTTCCTGGTCGCCGCCCCCGACGGCACCCAGCACCTGCTGTGGCACGGGCGCCGACTGCGCCTGGACACCCGCAACGGCGCCCGCCAGGCCCTCGGTCAGGCCGCCGTCACCCCCCAGCCCGTCACCCAGGCCTTCCTCGACGCCCTGCCCGCCGGCCCCGACCTGGCCGGCCCCGACCTCGACCAGCGCGGCACCCCCGGCCCCGACCTCGCCACCCGCCCCACCCGGGTCGGCCAGCTCTTCACCGGCCCCGGCGGCGACCCGTACCTGCTCACCCCAGCCGGACTCGCCCCGCTCACCCCGATGGCCCTGCAACTGGTCCTCGCCGACCCCCGTACCCAGGAGAGCGCCTACCAGAAGGCCGCCGCCACCCCCACCGCCATCGGCGCCGCCGACCTCGCCGCCCACACCGCGCCCGCCACCCCCGCCCCGGCCGCCGCCCTGCCCAGCACCGTGCCCGAACTCGTCACCGCCCCCCAGGGCCGCGACCTGTGCACCGCACTGCGCCCCGGCGACCCCGGCCCCACCACCACCCTGACTCTCGTCGACGACACCGCCGTCCAGGGCCCCGGCCCCGCCGCCCAGCCCGGCATCGAGGCCGCCTGCACCCCCGCCGACACCATCGCCGTACGCCCCGGCGGCGGCGCCCTGGTGCGCGCCCTGTCCACCGCCGGCACCGGCGCCACGCTGTACCTGGTCACCGACAACGGCGCCAAGTACCCGCTCGCCTCACCGGCCGTCGCCAAGCAGCTCGGCTACGCCGACGTCACCCCCGCGGGCGTGCCCGCCGCCCTGCTGGCCCTGCTGCCCACCGGCCCCAGCCTCGACCCCGCCGCCCTCACCGGCCCCGCCCCGAGTACCGCCGCGAGCCCCGCCGCCACCGCCCTACCGGGCCCCGCGTGCGCCCGTTGAACCAACGCTCCCCACGACCCCGTTGACCTGAAATGAACCCGGAAATCCGAATCCGGGCCGAGGAAAGGAACCACCGTGAACCTGAAGGTGAACGACAACGCCGTCCAGGGCACCCACGCCACCCTGGAGGAACAGATCGAGTCGATGATGCGGGCCGCCGCGCGGATCCACGACATCAACACCGAGGTCCAGCAGCACTTCCAGGCCGCGTGCAGCACGAAGTACACGGACAACCTCAACGCCTGGGAGGGCAAGTACGCGAACCTCCAGAGCGCCTACCGGACCTTCCAGGAGGCCTTCGCCGCCGGGCACCGGCAGGTCAACAACGCCCACGACGAGGCCACCGGGGTCGGCGGCGGCTGGGGCGGCGGGCACTCCGACAGCGTCTACAAGGGCCTCAACCCCTGACCCGGCCCGCCTGACCCGAAGTTCCACCAGCACCACCACCACGACTCACAGCGAGGAACCCCGATGGCGAACATCCTGCTCAACCACGCCAACATCGACCAGGCAGCCGACGAGATGGAGCAGGCCAGCCGGGCCATGGCAGAGGCCATGACCAGCTGCATGGCGGCCATCAAGAGCAACCAGGAGCACCTCAGCGGCAGCCTCGCCCAGGCCGCCGAGGCGTTCAACACGGTGCTGTCCAACAACAACACCGACATGAACAACGAGATCGCCGCCGGCGTCGAGGCCCTGCGCACCATGCACGGCCTGCTGCGCGACGCCGACAAGCGGGCCGCCGCGGGTATCGGCTGATGGCCACGCCCACCGAGCCGGACTACAACCACACCCTCAGCGTCAAGCACGACGACCTCAAGTACTTCGCGGACACCGAGCTCGGCGCCTTCCTCAAGGACCTGGCGGGCAACCCCGGCTACCGGGCGATGCTCTCCTTCGCCGGCGAGGGCGGCGGCGACTACTCCACGCTGCTGCTGGGGCACGGCTCGCCGGCGGCGCTGTCCATCGCGACCAAGATCCAGACCGACTTCAAGACCCTCGCCGGGGGCATCTCCACGGACCTCAAGACCATGGGCACCCAGATGACCGAGGGCCAGCTGAGGATCCGGCTCGCGCTGACCCTCATGGAGGCCGCCCACGAGGAGGCCATGACGGCCGCCGACATGATGGCGATCCTCGGCAAGGTCTCGTCCGCCACCCCGCCCAAGACCAGCACGTCGTCCTAGCGGCACCCCCGCCCCGGCCCGACCGCCCGACACCCTTTGGAGAAACGAACCCCCATGGCCGATCTGAACTGGGAGAGCGTGCTCGGCTTCTTCGCCTCCGAGGCCCAGCGCAGCTCCAAGATCGTCACCAGGGACCAGGTCGCGGGACCCTCCAAGGACAAGCCCTGGCTGCGCCCGATCGACAAGCTGGTCTTCGACTTCAACAACTTCTACAACGGCACCACGGACAAGGGCGCGGTCTCGGGGATGGGCACCCCCGACGTCTGGTGGGCGTGGAACTACATGCACGGCACGTTGGCGCACAGCATCCGGATCACGGTGAGCGTCAACTACACGGACTGGGGCAACGACGCGGACAAGCCGCTGTCCCAGTTCATCCACCAGCACGAGGGGATCTTCGCGCCGCTGGGCTCGGGCGGGCCCGGGAACGACACGGTCAAGCCCGAGAGCCTGCGGTACGCCGCGGACGGCATCGCCCAGGTGCGGGCGTGGCTGGACCTCTGGCACCCGCGGGTGCAGCACTGGGCGGAGCTGGTCAACGGGCCGGACAGCAACTGGCAGGGTGACGCGGCCGGGGAGTTCAAGGTGCTGCTCAAGCAGTACGCGCTGGAGCTGGAGACCGTCCGCGTCCAGCTGGAGAACAGCCCGTACGAGGCCGACCTCAGGGCGGTGGCCGACCTGCTCCCCGCCACCGTCGACAAGCTCCACACCGTCCACCAGCGCTGGTGGGACAGCGGGAAGCTGTGGCCCTCGCACGCCATCTACGAGGCCCTGTCGACGGCCCTGGTGGGTGTCGTGCCGCAACTGGACTCCACCGCGCACGCCATCAGCTCGATCACCACCCCCCTCGGCGACCCCCGGGAACAGGGCTTCTACGACCAGCTGGAGCTCAAGGCCAAGTCCATTTGGCTGGACAACGTCAAGAAGTACCTCGACGACCGGTCCTACGCCTTCCAGACGGAGGATCCCAACACGGCCGCGGTGAGCCTGCGCAAGGTGGGTGACCCGATGCTCGTCCTGCAGGACGCCTTCAACCGGCTGGACGCCGACTTCGGCTTCGGCTACCGCAACGCCACCCTCGACCTGCCCACCGGCCCGCCCACCGGCGCCGGGGACGGCGGAAAGGACGGGGGCAAGGACGGCGGCAAGGACGGCAACATCGACCTGGGCGGCGGCAGCGGCGGCGGGGGCGACGGCAAGGACGGCAACGGCAAGTTCGACCTGGGCGGCGGCTCAGGCGGTGCCGGTGGCGGTGCGGGGGGCGGCAAGGGCGGCGACAAGACCCACCTGCCGCCACCGCCCCCCGTCATCGGCCCCGGCGGTGGCGGCGGCTCCGGCATCGGCGACGGCGCCGGCACACCGATCCTCGACAAGGACCACAAGCCCGTCCTGGGCGCCGACAAGAAGCCGGTGCTGCTGCCCCCGGGCGGCTACATCGGCAAGGACGGCCAGGTCTACGACGCCAACGGCCAGAAGGTGATCGGCAAGGACGGCAAGCCCGTCGTCGTCCCGCCGGGCTCGGACGTGCCGCCCGGCACCGGCGGCGGCATCTACGGGACCAACGCCAAGGTGCCCAAGGGCTCCAGGGTCCGCGAGGACGGGACGGTCATCGGGCCCGACGGCAAGGAGGTCCTGGACCGCGACGGCAACCCGGTGGTGCTGGCCAAGGGCGGCTCCATCGCCGCCGACGGCACCCTGCTGGACTCCACCGGCCGCCCGATCTCCGACGTCTCCCAGCGCTACACCGACCGCCAGCACGCGATCGACACGATCATGGGCAGCGGGGGCGGCGGCGGGGGTGGGGGCGGCGGTATCGGGTCGGGCGGCGGCACCCGGCTGCCGACCACCGGCTCCGACTGGAAGCTGGACCTGGGCAGCGCCTTCGACGACCACGGCTCGGGCGCGGGCGCCGGCGGGCTGGGCGCCTACTCGGGCCTGCTGGGCGGCGGGGGAGCGGGCGGCATCGGCGGGGGCGGCGTCGGGTCGGGCGGCGGCCAGTTGCCCAAGCTGGTCAGCTCCGGCGGCGGGCTGAGCGCGCGGGCCGTCGAGAACAGCGGCGGGCTGGCTCCGGGCGGCAAGGCGGCGGCCGCCGCCGCGGCCGAGGCCGCCGCAGCCGAGAAGGCGGCCATGCAGAAGGCCTCCGCGATGTCCGCCGAGGAGGCCGCGATGCGTGGCCGCTCGATGCAGACCAGCGGCGGCGGGATGCCGATGGGGCCGATGGGCGGCGGTGGCATGGGCGCCGGCCAGGGGGAGAAGGACCGCCAGCGCACCACCTGGCTGGCGGAGGACGAAGAGGTGTGGGGCACCGACACCGGTGCGGTCAGCGGAGTGATCGGCCGCTGAACCGGCGGCCGGACCGGGCTCCGGACGACGCGTGACGACCCCACCGAGGAACGAGGAACAGAAAAGACATGTCGTACTCCTTCGAGGACCAACTCAACCAGGCCATCGCCTCGTTGGCGGAGCAGCAGGAGAGGCTGGCCGAGTCCACCCGCCGGATGCAGTCGATGACCGCGACCGCGACCAGCAAGGACCGGATGGTCACCGCGAAGGTCGGCCCGCAGGGTGAACTGCTCGCGCTGAGCTTCCACACCACCGCCTACCAGTCCATGGCCCCGGCCGAGTTGAGCGCAGTGCTCAAGGACGTCTTCAACGAGGCCAAGGCTCGGATGGGCGATCAGCTCACCGCCGAGATGCGCGGCTTCGAGGGCGTCGGCGAGACGCTGCGGATGGGCTTCACCGGTGAACGCGGTGACGAGGAGGACCTCTTCGGGGGCGGGGCGGGCCTGGACCTGGACGCACTGCTCGCCCCGCTCACCGCGATGCGCCCCGGCGCCGACCGGACCGCCAAGTCCCGCAAGCAGGAGGAGTTCAATGGCTAAGACGCTGCGCAAGGAAGAGGGCGCCAAGGAGGCGTTCAGCAACTTCGAGGACGTGGCCGCCCTGGTCAAGAAGATCCACGGGGAGGTGAAGGACATCAACGAGTGGAACGTCCAGGCCGGCGGCGGCGACGACATCGGCAAGCAGTACCACGAGAAGATCGACAAGCCGACCGCGGACCTCACCACGCTGACGGGCCAGATCTACAACAAGATCATGGCGATGTCCCAGCACGGCAAGGACACCGTCGACCTCCTGGACGCCACCGACGAGCACAACGTGGGCCTGGCGTGAGCCTCCGTCCGTAAACCCCCGGCCCTCGGGCACCACCGCCCGAACGCCCCCGTACCGCCCGAACCATCAGCCCCGCCTCCGGAGGCCCTGCGCCATGCCCCACTCCTCGGTCCACGTCTCCCCGGGTCTGGCGCAGTTCTTCCACATCATCAGCGGCATGCCCTGGCCGGAGTCCGACGAGGGGAAGCTGCGCGACGTCCGGGACGACTACCAGGCACTTGCCGAGGATCTGCCCAAGCTGAGCGGGTACATCCTCGACGCGGTGCAGAACTGCGACAAGCGGTTGGAGGGCGAGGCCGCCCAGGCGTTCCGCAAGGAGTGGGGCCGCTTCGTCAACACGGACGAGGCCAACGACCCGCTCCGCAAGGCCGGCGAACTCTGCACCCAGCTGGCCGAGTTGGCGGGCAAGGTCGCCAACACCGTCGAGTACACCAAGTGGATGGCGATCGGCCAGCTCATCCAGCTGCTCTTCGAGATCGCCCTGGCCATCGCCTGGTCCGTGTTCACCGGCGGCGGCTCGCTGGTGGCGCTGGAGTTCAAGAAGATCCTGACCCGGCAGTTCCTGCTCTGGCTCGTCAAGAAGCTCCTCACGCTGATCGCCATGCACACCTTCGGCGGCATCGTCGGCGGCCTGATGCTGGACGCGATCATCCAGGGCATCCAGTTCCAGCACGGTGACCGCCACGAGTGGGACAAGGACCTCACCAAGCAGGCGGCGATCTTCGGCGCGATCAGCGGCGCGATCGGCGGACCGCTCAGCCTGCTGGGCATGGGACTGGGCAAGCTGCTCGGCCCGCGGCTGAGCAAGCTGTTCGTGGAGAGCGCCCTCAAGGACGTCATCAAGGGCCTGACCGGGGGCGTCGGCAAGGACCTGGCCGGCGGTGTGGCGGGCGGCGCGCTCAAGGGGATCGGCAAGGAGCTGGGGGAGGGCGCTGCGGCGGGCGCGCTCAAGGGGATCGGCAAGGACCTCGGAGAGGGCGTGGCCGGCGGCGCGCTCAAGGGCGCGGGCAAGGAGGCCGGCGAGGGCTTCGGCCGTCTGCTCGGCAACGAGGCGGCCGAGCGGTTCGCCAACGGCATCACCACCCTCCTCAAGGAGAACTCCCAGTACCTCGCCAAGGGCTTCAAGGGCGGGCGCAAGGTGGGCGCCGCGATGGGCCAGAAGTTCGTGCGCCAGCTCGGCGAGCTCTTCGAGAAGGAGCTCGGCCAGGAGATCGGCGAACAACTCGCCCGCGACATGGGCGAGCAGATCGGCAAGCAGTTCGTCCAGCACTCGCTCAAGACGGTGGCCAAGGAGAGCAGCCAGGAGGCGCTCAAGGAGGCCTTGGAGAACCTCGCCAAGGACAGCGGCAAGGTCGCCCTCACGCCCGAACTCAAGCTGCTGGTCGAGAAGATGCCCGAACTCGCCGGCGGCATCAACAAGATGGACAAGATGTTCCACCTCGGGGCAGTCCTGGGCAGCCAGTTCGAGTCGGGCATCAACCAGTACCTCACCGAGGGCATCTACAACACGATCTACAACGGCGAGTGGTCGGCCAGCGGGATGAGCTTCGTCGGCGGCTTCATGATGGCCGGCATGCGGCACATGATCATGGGCCTCGCCTCGCCGCTGACCCTGCGCTACGCCGACTACGTCCGAGGCCTGGAGAGCTCGCGGATCACCGAGGAGAACGGCGGGTTCTACGGCCCGACCGACATCCGGACCTTCCTGTCGGTGATCAGCAACATGGGCGGCCACGCGGCGCCCTTCCCGGTGCCCCGCCCCGGCCACATCGACCAGATCGGCGGTACGCGGCTGTCGGGCGGTGACGGCGCCTCGATCAAGTCCGACGGCGTCTCGATCAGGACCGAGGGCACCGGCTCGCTGTCCGGCTCCACCCTGCTGGACTCCGGCAGCCACCACCCGGAGGAGAACGGCGACGGCGTCCTCGCCGACCCCGCGGGCAAGAGCAGCTTCCACTCCTCGGTCGACGGCGGCTGGGACCCCAAGGCCCCGGTCCGGCCGGTCGAGACCCAGTCCCGCGGCGACGAGCGCAACGCCGCGTCCGGGCCGCCCAAGCCTCCGGCCGCGTCGGGAGGCCAAGGCGAGCGGGACACCGTCGTCCCGCCGCCCGTGCCGAGGAAGACGGACGGCGGGGCGGAGAACACCACCACCGGGGGCGGCGGGCGGAACGCGGACGGCGGAGCCAAGGCGGGCAACGGCGGCGAGCGCGGCAGCACCGCGACGGCCTCCGCCGACGCCAACGGCCAGAGCGGCGCCGTCAAGCCCCAGGCACAGCCGCAGGCGCAGCCCAAGCCGGACCCGTCGCGCCGCACCACCGTCGTCGACGAGCACGGCGAGGCGCCCCTGCACGAGTCCACGACCACGCGCACCGGCGGCACCGTGAACGGCACCCAGCCGCAGCCGCAGGAGGGCGGCTCCCACCGCAGCCCGGCCGCCTCGCCGCCACCACCGCCGATCCGCACCAGCGCCGGCGGCCCCGGCGACGGCGCGGTGCCGGCCACCCCCAACCGCCCCGACCCGAACCACACCGATCCGAACCGCCCCGACCCCAACCACAGCGACCCCAACCGCCCCGACCCGAAGACTCCCCAGGGCCCGGGCCCCGACCCGCAGGTCCCGCCGCCGCCCGCCACCCCGCCGCGCGACCCGAAGCCCAACGGCCCGGGCCCCGACCCGCACACCCCTGACACCCCGCCGTCCTCCTCCGCCACCTCCGCCGGCCACCTCTACCACCAGGTCGACGCCCCCGAGCACGCCAAGGCGCCCGCCGGCGACGAACGGCGCACCGCCTGGCGGGACAAGCAGCAGTCCCTCGCCGACGACCACGACGCCCGGCTCGCCGAGGCCGAGCGGCAGGAGGCGGACCGCCGTGCGATCGAGGACCGGCTGACGGAGGGCGCCGCCCTCCTGCCCCGGGAGCTGCGCGCCCTGGTGACGCCCGACTCGCCGGTGTGGCGCCGGGCCGCGGAGACGATGCGGGAGGACCTCGAAGCGCGCCCGCACGAGCGGGAGGAGATCCTCGCCGGTGCCACGGACCGCCTGGAGCTGACCGGCGCCCGCGAACTCGCGCTCACCTTCGCCGTCGGCCGCTTCGAGCGGCTGCTGGCCGACCGCGGCCTGGGCCCGGAGCACTCCGGCGACCACACCCTCACCGGGATCCGCCGCGACGCCTCGGAGAAGTTCCGGGCCGACGCCGAGCAGGACATCGCCCAGCTGTTCACCGCCCGCACCGACCTCACCCCCGAGCGCAACGCCCTGGCCGCCCGGGCCCTGGAGCGCCGCCTGCGCGAGGCCGGCCGGGAGCTGGACGTCCGCCAGGCGCGGGCCCAAGCGCTTGAGCAGGTCGACCGGGTGGTCGACGACGCCCACGACCGATGGTCGGCGGACGAGCTCTCCGACCGCGACCGCGCCCTGCTGGAGGCCGCCGGCCTGACCGGGGACGTCCGGCTGACACCCGAGGTCCGCGACCAGCTGGCCGAGGCCCTGCGGGAGCGGCTGGCGGACCTGCACGGAGGCGACGACGGCCCCTCCCCGCGGATCGAGGAGGAGGGCGGCGAGGACCTCGCCCCCGTCGACCCGACCCGCCTGGGCCGCACCCGGCTCGAAGCGGACTTCCAGGAGGCCCTGGAACGCCACCGGGCCGGGCTGTCCCACGACTTCACCGTCCAGGCGGTGCGCGAGGCCGGGCTCAAGCGCTCCGCCGACGCGGTGGACGACGCCGCTGCGGCGTGGAAGGACACCGCCGCCGACCAGTTCGGCCCCGAGGCGCTGCGCGAACTCGGCCTGGCCGACGGCCCGTCCGCGCGCGCGGTGGCCGCCGCCCGCGCGGATCTGGCCCGCCGCGCCGACCGCCTGGTCGCCGAGCACACCGCCGCCGACCGCGACCCCGCCCACCTCAAGGCGGAACTGGACAAGCTCACCTCCCGGGCCGAGGCCAACCGCCTGCTGGCCCTGCACGGTGCCCGGGAGGAGGCGCTGCGCGCCGCCGAGGACAGCGCCCGGACCCACGTCCCGCGCGACCTGGGCGGCCCGGAGAGCGCCCCCGAGCACGCCACCGAGCACGACGGCGACGCCGCCGCCTCCGTCGAGATGGCCCTGGGCCCGGTGCGCGGCACCCGCACCGACCGCACCGAACCGTCCGCCACCGACGCCGCCCGCCGGGTCCGCGAGGGCTACACCGAGCGCGTCCGCGCCGCCTTCGAGGAGACCTTCCGCGCCCTGCTGCGCGATCCGGGCGCCGACCACCGCGCCGAGCTGCCCGAACAGGTGGCCCGCTGGCGCGCCGAGCGCGACCGGCTGACCGAGGGCCTGGCGGAGCACGTCGCCTTCGAACGCGCCGTGCTGCCGGCCCGCGAGCGCGCCGCGGCCGGCTACGACCGGCTCGCCGAGGACCGCCGGGTGCCGGAGGCGGAGATCCGCAAGCTCAAGGGCGAGTACGGCGACGACTTCTTCGACGCCTACCGGGAGCACTGGGCGCCCGAGGACCTCGACGGCGAGCGCTGGCGCGGCCACGAGGCCACCCACGAGAACGTTTTCGGCCGCCGCCCCGAGCCCACGCCGGAGCCCTCGCGCGAGCCTGCGAACGAGTCTTCGCACGAGCCCGCGAACGAGTCCTCGCGCGAGCCGGAGCCGACCCCCGTACCCGAGGAGAAGCCCACCCAGGACACCCCGTCGGGCCCGCTCACCCGCCCCACCGACACCGCCTCCGACACCCCCGACACCGCCCCCAGGACGCCGGCCGCCGCACCGCCCGCCCAGCCGCCCGCCGTGCCGCCCACGGCCGTACCGCCCGCGGACCCGCGCCCGCTGCTGCCCGCCTCCGCCTGGGCCGACATCCGCACCCTCGCACCGTCCGCCCGCATGGACACCGTCCGCTTCGACGCCCGCGTGCGCGGCCAGGACAACCCGGGCGCCATCGCCGGCCCCGAGGTGCGCGAGCAGTACGAGAACCGGGTACGGCGCCCCGGCGGCCTGCCCCGCTCCCAGCGCAGCCTCGGCGACCTGCACGGCGCCGACACCGCGATCACCTACGACGTGCGGCGCTTCGAGGCCCAACCGGACCACTGGGTCACCGAGTTCACCCTGAACCTCCACCTCAAGGGACCGGACGGCAAACCCCTCCCCGAGGCCGCCGCCACCCGCGTGCTCGACCGCGCCCGCGCCGTCGTCGCCGACCGCTTCAACGAACGCCACCGCCTGCCCGGCGGCGACCAGGTCCACCTGCGCCTGGAGAGCGCCCCGAAGGCCGCCGGCGCGCACCAGAGCATCACCGTCCTGCCCGGCACCGGCCGCAGCGACCAGCTCCACTGGTACGACGGCAGCGCCCCCGGCGTGCTGCTGCACGAAGTGCTGCACTTCCTCGGCCTGCCCGACGAGTACGTCGAACCGGCCGCCAGGCCCGGCGACGCCTTCGCACTGCGCCGCCGCGACCGCTGGGCCGGCGAGAACGGCGTCATGGGCACCGCCGCCCACCGCGACGACTTCACCGTCCTGCCCCGCCACCTCCAGCGCATCGAGGAGGTCCTCCACTCGGGCCCCGTCCTGCGCGACCTGACCCACGGCCAGTACCTCACCCACCAGGAGAGCGAGGTGAGGTCCCCGGCGGCCGTCCATGACGAGCCGACCGTCGGAGAGCACCTCTCACACGGGGAACCGCCTGCCGCGCCGTTGCCTCCCGTCGACCCGACGGCGGTTGACGTGGCTCGCCGGCATCTCGGCGCCGCGTCGCAGAACCCGGTCCTGTTCGAGTACATGGGGTGGCTCAGGAACCGCGGTTTCACGAGCAAGCGTGACGAGGAAGGCATGATCAAGGACCGGGAGGGGCCGGACTACGAGTCGCTGCTGCTCGATGTGCAGAGGTTCCTCGACCATGCGCAGACGCTGCGTCCGGCGGGGGAGGAGCCGGGTCAGCCCCTGAGCGTGTACCGGGCGGTGAAGATGGATCCGCAGTCGCGTGAGCGGGAGTCCTTCACCGAGTTGTTGCCGGCGTCGACGTCGTTCAGTCGGGAGTTCGTGCAGGAGTGGATGTCGAACGGCGGTGGTGCGGACAACTACGCGTTGTTCGAGATCAAGGTGCCGTTGGAGCACCCGATGCTGGCGTTGTCGTTCCCGCCCGGCCATGCCAGGACGGAACACGACCCGCGGCCGGTGAACGAGGCGCAGTCGGAGGTGACGCTGGGTCCGTCCCGGCTGTCGGTGACCGGCCGTGACGACTCGGGCGGCTACCACGTCATCAAGGTCGACGCCTCGCCGATGACGGTGGACGACATCCGCGGCGAGGTCGCCGACTGGTCGAGCAGCATGTCGATGACGGAGGCCTTCCAGCGCTTCACCGACTTCTACACGTCGGAGTCGCTGCTCGCCGCCTACCCCAAGGACCTCGGGTCTCAGCACCGCATCACCGAGACGTGGTCGTCGGACGGCCTCACGAAGACCGTCAAGATCGAGTACCCGCACGAGAGCCTGCAAGGCCAGTACGTCCAGGTGGAGGTCCGGCACGAGGGCGAGTCCGTGTCGGTCACCCTGCGCACCACCGAGGACGCGGTCGAGGGCGACGAAGCCCCTGTGCGTATTCGGGCGGCCTACAGCGGCAAGACCATCGGGGAGGTGTTCGGCAGCCTTCGCACTCGGAAGCTGCAGGAGAACTCCAGCTTCGAGTCGATCGAGCTCCCCTTCGACTGGTACGCACCCGAGTTGACGGAGGGTAACGACCTCCATGAGATGGTCTCGGCGCCGTTGCCTGCGGTCGATCCGTTCGTGGTGGACCTGGCGCGTCAGCACCTCGATGCCGCGAAGCAGGACCAGGCCCTGTTCGAGTTCATGGGGCGGATCAAGGCGGGTGCGTTCACGAGTCGGCGTGACGACGAAGGCATGCTCAGGGTGCGGGAGGGGGAGCGCTACGAGTCGCTGTTGGTCGACGTGCAGCGGTTCCTGGACCACGCGCAGGAGTTGAACCAGGCCGGGACGCACCCGGCTGGGCAGTCCCTGAGCCTGTTCCGGGCGGTGAAGTTGGACGCCCGGTCGCGTGAGCGGGAGTCCTTCACGGAGCTGTTGCCGGCGTCGACGTCGTTCAGCCGGGAGTTCGTGCAGGAGTGGATGTCCAATGGTGGTGGTGCGGACAACTACGCGTTGTTCGACATCAAGGTGCCGTTGGAGCACCCGATGCTGGCGCTGTCGTTCCCGCCCGGACACGTCCGGGCGGAAGGTGACCCGGATCCCGTGAACGAGAACCAGTCGGAGGTGACGCTCGGCCCCAGCCGCCTGACGGTGACCGGCCGTGACGACTCGGGCGGCTACCACGTCATCAAGGTCGACGCCTCACCGATGACGGTGGACGACATCCGCAGCGAGGTCGCCAACTGGTCCAGCGGCACGTCGATGGCGGACGCGTTCCGGGGCTTCGCCGACTTCTACAGTCCGGAGTCACTGCGCGCCGCCTACTCCTTCGACTTCAATCCCCAGCACAGCATCACCGAGTCGTGGTCGCAGGACCGCCGCACGAAGACCGTCCGGATCGAGCACTCCCACCCGGACCTGAACGGGCAGTTCGCCGAGGCGACGATCCGGCACGAGGACGACGGGTCCGTATCGATCCGCTGGGGCACCAGCGACGACACCGAGCCGCGCGAGCCGATGGTCTTCAATGCCGACAACATCGGCAACGTCAGCGGCGGCCTTCGTTCGCAGACGCTGACCGAGAACCCCAGCTTCGAGTCCCTCGACCTCCCCGTCGACTGGTACAGCCCGGACTACGACTGGCACGAGCCGGAGGCGGCGCCCGCGGAGGACGCCGATCACCACCTGACGGACCTCGACGGCAACGACTTCCACCAGCCCGCAGCTTCGCCGTTGCCCGCCGCCGATCCCCTCGCGGTGGACCTGGCCCGCCAGCACCTCGACGCTGCGAACCAGAACCAGGCCCTGTTCGAGTTCATGGGGCGGATCAAGGCCGGTGCGTTCACGAGCCGGCGTGACGACGAAGGCATGCTCAGGGTCCGGGAGGGGGAGCGCTACGACTCCCTGCTGCACGACGTGCAGACGTTCCTCGACCACGCGCAGGCGCTGCGCCCGGCGGGTGAGCAGTCAGGGCAGTCCCTGAGCCTGTTCCGGGCGGTGCGGATGGATCCGCAGTCCCGGGAGCGGGAGTCCTTCACCGAGCTGCTGCCCGCTTCGACGTCGTTCAGCCGGGAGTTCGTGCAGGAGTGGATGTCCAATGGTGGTGGTGCGGACAACTACGCGCTGTTCGACATCAAGGTGCCGTTGGAGCACCCGATGCTGGCCCTGTCGTTCCCGCCCGGCCATGCCAGGACGGAACACGACCCGCAGCCGGTGAACGAGGCGCAGTCGGAGGTGACGCTGGGCCCCAGTCGCCTGACGGTGACCGGCCGTGACGACTCGGGCGGCTACCACGTCATCAAGGTCGACGCCGAGCCCATGACGGTGGACGACATCCGCAGCGAGGTCGCCAACTGGTCCAGCGGCACGTCGATGGCGGACGCGTTCCGGGGCTTCGCCGACTTCTACAGCCCGGCTTCGCTGCGGGCCGCCTATCCCCACGACTTCAACCCGCAGCACCGCATCACGGAGACGTCGTCGCCGGACGGCCTCACCAGGACCGTCAGGATCGAGCACTCCCACCCGGATCTCAACGGGCAGTTCACCGAAGTGACGATCCGCCATGAAGGCGAATCCGTCTCGATCCTGTGGCGCTCCAGCGACGACACCGAGCCGCGCGAACCGATGCGCTACACCGCCGAGAACATCGGCGAGGTGAGCGGGAGCCTTCGCTCGCAGACGCTGACCGAGAACCCCAGCTTCGAGTCCCTCGACCTCCCTTGGGAGTGGTACAGCCCCGACTACGACTGGCACGACCCGGAGGCGGCGTCCGCGGAGGACGCCGACCACCACCTGACGGACCTCGACGGCGACGACCTCCACCAGCCTGCCGCCGCTCCGCCGTTGCCCGCCGCCGATCCGTTCGTGGTGGACCTGGCGCGTCAGCACCTCGATGCCGCGAAGCAGGACCAGGCCCTGTTCGAGTTCATGGGGCGGATCAAGGCGGGTGCGTTCACGAGTCGGCGTGACGACGAGGGCATGCTCAGGGTGCGGGAGGGGGAGCGCTACGAGTCGCTGTTGGTCGATGTGCAGCGGTTCCTGGACCACGCGCGGGCGTTGCGTCCGGCGGAGGAGGGGTCGGGTCGGTCCCTGAGCCTGTTCCGGGCGGTGAAGTTGGACGCCCAGTCGCGTGAGCGGGAGTCCTTCACGGAGCTGTTGCCGGCGTCGACGTCGTTCAGCCGGGAGTTCGTGCAGGAGTGGATGTCGAACGGCGGTGGTGCGGACAACTACGCGCTGTTCGACATCAAGGTGCCGTTGGAGCACCCGATGCTGGCGCTGTCGTTCCCGCCCGGACACGTCCGGGCGGAAGGTGACCCGGATCCCGTGAAC
>NZ_JBHYGR010000013.1:0-6175 GCF_042738155.1 Kitasatospora sp. NPDC059088
GCCTCGCGGGCGCGCGCCGTCCCCCCCCGCCGCCGCTACGCCGCCGTGCCGCCCCCCTGCCCGGGTCCCTCTGGTTGGGGGGTGCGCCCCTTTGTGGGGGGGGCGCGCCCCCCCCCCCCCGGTCCGGTGCGGCGGCCGCCCCGCGGAACCCTTGCGCGGTGGACGGGCCGGCCGGCGTACCGGGGTCGGGGGGCGGGTGCGCTAGGAGCTGCTCTCCAGCGTGCCGAGGGTGACGTCGGCGGTCGCGGCGTTGCCGTCCCTGGTGTAGCCGACGGTGACCTTGTTGCCCGGGGTGAGCGAGGCGAGCGCGGTGGTGAGCGCGTTCAGCGAGTCGACCGGGGTGTCGCCGAGCTTGGTGATGACATCGCCGGCCTGGAGCCCCGCCGAGGCGGCCGGGCCGCCCTGGCTGACCGCCACGATGACCGCGCCGGCCGGCTGGAACTGCTGGTTGAAGCTGGTCCGGGCGGTGACGCCGAGCGCGGCCCGCCCGGAGTTGGTGACCTTGCCCTGCTTGATCAGCTGGTCGGTGATGTTGGTGATGGTGGACGCCGGGATGGCGAAGCCGATGCCGGGGGCCGCCGCGCCGTTGGTCTGCGGCTCGGTCGCGGCGAGGGTGTTGATGCCGATCACCTGGCTGTCCAGGTTGACCAGCGCGCCGCCGCTGTTGCCCGGGTTGATCGCGGCCGAGGTCTGCACCATGTTGCCGATGGTGGCGCCCGGCGAGCCGCCGCCGCGGGGCTCGGAGACGGTCCGCCCGGTGGCCGAGACGATCCCCTGGGTGACGCTGCTGGAGAGCCCGAGCGGGCTGCCCATGGCCAGGGTGATCTGGCCGAGCTGGACCTTGCTCGAATCGCCGAAGGCGGCCGGCTTGAGGCCGCCGGGCGGGCTGCTGAGCTTGATCACCGCGAGGTCGGAGTCCGGGTAGCTGGCGACCAGGGTGGCGTCCAGCGACTTGGTGGAGTTGGCCAGCGTCACGGTGAAGGTGGTCGCCGAGCCGACCACGTGGGCGTTGGTGACGATGTCGCCCTTGTCGTCGTAGACGATCCCGGAGCCGAGGCTGTCGCCGGTGGTGATCTGGACCACCGAGGGCAGCACGTCGGCGATCACCTTCTGGTACGCGTCCTGCAGCTGGTTGGCGCCGCCCGGCTGGGCGGCGGGCGCGGCGGAGGCCTGCTTGCTCGCGCCGGGGGAGGAGGCCGAGGCCGAGGAGGAAGAGGCCGAGGAGGAGGACGAGCTGCTGCACCCGGCCAGCGCCAGGGCGAGCGCCGTGACCGCCGCGACCCCGCCGGACGCGAGCAGCCGCCGGTGCGCCGCCTTGGGACCGGTCGGCCGGGGGCCGGCCGGCAGCGGTCGGTTGTGTTCCTTCTTTCGGCTCACCTGGCTGCCTCCGATTCGTCACCGCGCGGGCGCGGGCATGAGAGCACGGAAATCTTTGTCAGCATTTCACCGATTTGTCCGTTTTGCCGTCCCGACTCGCCCGAACACCGGCGACCGAAACCGAACGCCTAGGATTGCCGCATGACTTGGTTGATCACCGGCGGTGCCGGATACATCGGCGGACACGTCGTCCGCCAGCTGCTCGACGCCGGTGAGCGCGTCGCCGTCCTGGACGACCTGAGCACCGGCGACGCCTCCCGGGTGCCGGCCGGCGTCCCGCTGATCGAGGGCTCCACCCTGGACCGCGCCGTCCTGGACGCCGCGATCCGCGAGCACGGCATCGAGGGCATCCTGCACTTCGCCGCCAAGAAGCAGGTCGGCGAGTCGGTCGAGCAGCCGTTCCTGTACTACCGGGAGAACATGATCGGCCTGCAGACGGTCCTGGAGGCCGCGGCCGAGGGCGGCGTCAAGCGCTTCCTGTTCTCCTCCTCCGCCGCCGTCTACGGCATGCCGGACGTCGACCTGGTCACCGAGTCGACCCCGTGCGCCCCGATGAGCCCGTACGGCGAGACCAAGCTGGCCGGCGAGTGGCTGGTCGCCGCCGCGGGCAAGGCCCACGGGATGTCCACCGTGGCCCTGCGCTACTTCAACGTGGCCGGCGCCGCCTCGCCCGAGCTCTCCGACACCGGGGTGTTCAACCTGATCCCGATGGTCTTCGAGCGGCTGACCGCCGGCGAGGCCCCGCGGGTCTTCGGCGACGACTACGCGACCCCGGACGGCAGCTGCGTCCGCGACTTCATCCACGTCTCCGACATCGCCTCGGCGCACGTCGCGGCCGCCAAGCGGCTGGCCGCCGACCCGGCCGGCGAGACCGCGCTGGTGCTGAACATCGGCCGCGGCGAGGGCGTCAGCGTCAAGGAGATGATCGAGGTCATCGGCAAGGTGACCGGCTACGACACCACCGCCGACGTGACCCCGCGCCGCCCCGGCGACCCGGCCCGGGTGGTGGCCGCCGCCGACCTGATCCACCGCGAGCTGGGCTGGAGCGCCGGCCACGACGTCGAGGCCATGGTCTCCTCCGCGTGGGAGGGCTGGTGCAGCCGCCACCCCGGGGCCCGCAGGGCCTGACCGGTCGGTGACCGGACCACCGGACGGCGGTGTCCGCCCCGCTCAGCGGGCGGGCACCGCCGTGCCGTAGTAGGCGTCCAGCGCGTAGACGCAGCGGTCCTTGGAGCCGACGAAGACCCGCCCGCCGACCGCCACCGGGGAGCCGGTGAGCTCGCCCTTGGTGCCGAGCTCCCAGCGCAGCTGACCGGTCGCCAGGTCCAGGGTGTGCAGCGAGTGGTCCCGGCTGCCCAGGTGCACCAGGCCGTCGGCCACCGCCGGGGAGCCGACGATCTCGCCGCGCGTGGTGTAGCGCCAGCGCTCCCGGCCGGTCGCCGCCTCGAAGGCGTACAGCACCTCGCCGCTGCCGACCAGCACCATGCCGTCCCCGACCACCACCGGCTCGGCGCCCTGGCGGCTGCCGGTGACCCCGCGCCAGCGGTCCAGGCCGGTGGCCGCGTCCAGCGCGTAGACGGTGCCCAGGTAGTCGGCCACGTAGACCGCGTCGCCGTCCAGCGCCGGCGGGGTGAACAGCACCACCGGGGCGTCGAAGCGCCAGCGCTCGGTGCCGCTGGCCGCGTCCAGCGCGTACACCCGGGTGCCCGCCGTCACGTACAGCACGCCGCCGCGCTCGACCGGGTGCGCGGGCACGTCCTCGCCGACCTGGAAGGACCAGCGCAGGCCGGCCCCGCGCGGATCCACGCAGCGCAGCCGTCCGGCGCCGAAGTAGTAGGCGGCGCCGCCCACCAGGACCGGGCCGGACTGCGGGTTCTCGTAGTCCTGCTGGGCGTCGTCGGCGCGCCACAGCTCGGCGCCGGTGGCGGCCGCGCGCAGCTGGACGCCACCGCCGCGCACCCCGCAGCAGAGCACGCCGTCGGCGGCGGAGAGCGAGTAGACCCAGCCGTCCAGCGAGGTGCGCCAGCGCTCGGTGCCGTCCGCGACGTCCACGGTGTACAGGTGCGGACCGTCCGCGGCGTGCACCCGGCCGGCGTCCACCGCGAGCGCCCAGGCGACGTCCCGGGTCTTGTAGCGGCGCTCGCCGGAGCCGATGTCCAGCGCGTGCACCTCGAAGCTGGAGACGAAGAGCGTGCCGTCGGCGACCACCGGGGTGCCCCAGACGTCGTTGGACATCCGGAACCGCCAGGGGCGCCAGCGGGCCGCCGCGGCGGGCGGCGGGGTCGGAACGGGCGGCGGGGTCGGCGCCGCCCGGCGGACCCAGTCGGTGGTGGCCGGGGCGGTGCTCGGACCGGGCTGCTCGTGCTCGGCCCGCGGCCCCGGGCCTATCCGCACCGAGGCGCCGGACAGCTGCACCTCGACGGCCATGCCGCCGGTGGGCGCGCGGTGCTTGTTCTTGGAGGGGATCTTCGCGGTCGGGATCCCGTCGTCCTGGCCCCCGGGGCGCGGCCCGGCGTGCACCGGCCCGGTCGGCGGGGCGTGCCCGGCCCCGGGGTAGGTGCGCGGGTCGTCCGGGCCGGGGTGCGGCGGCGGCACGTGCGGCTGCTGCGGCGGGCCCTGGGTGTGCGGCGGCCGCGGCGGCTCGGCCGGGCCGGGGTACGAGCGGGGCTGGGCGCTCGGGCGGCGGCCGCGCTTGCGCTCGATCAGCTCCAGCGCGTGGGGCGGCAGCCAGTCGCCGACCTCCCCGGCGGCGTCGTCCCGGGAGAACAGGTGCGGGGCCAGCTCGGCCTGGATCTGCGCGGGGGTGGGCCGGCGCTCGGGCGCCTGCTGCATGCAGGCCCGGACCAGGTCCATCAGCTCGGGCGCCATCCCGGTGAGGTCCGGCTCCTCCCGCAGCAGCTGGAACACCGTCTCGACCGGGTTGGAGCCCCGGAACGGGGGGTGCCCGGTGGCGCAGAAGACCATCAGCGAGCCGAGCGAGAAGACGTCGCTGGCGCCCCGGACGGTCCGGCTGTCCCGGGCCTGCTCCGGGGACATGTAGGCGGGGGTGCCGACCGCGACGTTGGTCATGGTCAGCCGGGTGCTGGAGACCCCGGCCGCGATGCCGAAGTCGATCACCTTCGGGCCGTCCTCGACCACCAGCACGTTGGAGGGCTTGAGGTCGCGGTGGATCAGTCCGGCCGCGTGGATGGACTGCAGCGCCTCGGCGATGCCCGCGACCAGCCAGCGGGTGGCGTCGACCGGCAGCGGGCCGCACTCCTCGACCAGGTCCTCCAGGGAGGGCGCCGGGATGTACGCGGTGGCCAGCCAGGGCACCCGGGCGTCCGCGTCGGCGTCCACCACGGCCGCGGTGTAGAAACCGCCGACCGTCTTGGCCGCCGCGATCTCCCGGGCGAAGCGGACCCGGAACAGCTCGTCCTCGGCCAGCTCCCCCCGGACGGTCTTGATGGCCACCCGGCGCCCGGAGGCGGAGCGCGCCAGGTAGACCAGCCCCATCCCACCCGCGCCGAGCCGCCCCAGCACCTCGAAGGGCCCGATCCTCCTCGGATCGTGCGCCGTCAGCTGGTCCACTCCGCAGCCACCTCCCCGTCGTCCGCACCCGCCGCGTGGTGCCGGACCCGATTCTCCAATGCCGCCCCGCGCAACTCCAACCTCCCCCACCGGGAGACGGCCACCGCCCCGGACGGACAGTCCGCTGGTCAGCGGTGACGGAACGGCCGGATCCTGACGCCCGATCCGGCCCCGGCTTGCGCCCCGGAGCCCGGACCGTCCACGTCCCGACCCCCCTCACCGGTCACGCTCTGTCACCCGACCACCCCTCAGCGGACTCGCCGTCACGCTATGGGGTCAAAAGCACACGGGGGGGCTTCAAGAGCGCCTTCGGACCCCGGTGAATATCCGTCCGAAGTGGTTCAGGCCGCTATAGCGACCCCCGTGCGGAGTAATAGTCGCATCACCGAATCGCGCCAAGATCGTGCCACGGTAAGCTGACGGCATGACAGGACAAGTTCGCACCGTCGACGGTCGCGTCGCCGGGCGACGCGGACAGGAGACGCGGCAGAAGCTGCTCGACTGCCTCCGCGAGATGCTCAGCACGTCGCCCTATCGGGACGTCAAGGTCATCGACGTCGCCCGTATGGCGGGTACCTCCCCCGCGACCTTCTACCAGTACTTCCCGGATGTCGAGGGCGCAGTCCTCGAAATCGCCGAGGAAATGGCCAAGGACTCCGACACCCTCAAAGAGCTGGTGGCCGGAAAGTCCTGGGCAGGGAAGTCCGGACCGACCACTTCGGAAGAACTGGTCGACGGATTCCTCGCCTTCTGGCGCAAGAACGACGCCATTCTCCGAGTGGTCACGCTCGGTGCCGCAGAAGGGGACAAGCGGTTCTTCAAGATCCGCATGACCGTCCTCAACTCGGTCGCCAAGCCGCTCGCGGAGGCCGTCAAGGAACTCCAGGCGAAGGGTCAGGCCGACAAGTCACTCGACCCGAACGCCGTCGCCGGGGCCCTGGTCTCGCTGCTCGCCTCGGCGGCCGAGCACCAGAAGGCCTTCACCTCCTGGGGCGTCAAGGTCAAGGACCTCAAGCCCAACCTCGCTCCCCTGGTGTACCTGGGCGTCACCGGCAAGAAGGCGCCCAAGTAGGACCCTCCTCCGACCCACCATCCGCTCCGCGCGCAGCCCCGGCCTCCTGTCCGGGGTACGACGGACGGCGGCCGTGTCCTCGGGGGAGGTCCGCCGACGTACCGCACGCGCGCCAGACATGCCGGTGGGCGGGCACCCCTCACACAGGGTGCCCGC
>NZ_JBHYGR010000013.1:6185-17392 GCF_042738155.1 Kitasatospora sp. NPDC059088
CCGGCGCCCCCCCCCGCCCGGCGCCCCCCCCCCCCCCCCCGCGCCCCCCCCCCCCCCGCCATGTCGTATCTTCGCCCGCTCGCCTCCGGGGCGCTTTCGTCCGGTGCCGACGGTCGGCGCTCCCTCGCTCCTCCGTCGCTCCCTCGCGCTCTCCCTTTCGGCACCGGCGCGCCCCTTCGGCTCGGGGCGGGGTCGCCAGCCCTTCGGCTCAAGGGCGGGTGGCTTACGGGCAGCGGACCACTTGGCCGGCGTAGGCCAGGCCGCCGCCGAAGCCGAAGAGCAGGACCGGGTCGCCCGGGGAGAGCTCGCCGCGCTCGACCAGCTTGGAGAAGGCGAGCGGGATCGAGGCCGCCGAGGTGTTGCCGGATTCGACCACGTCCCGGGCCACCACCGCGTCGCCGAGGCCCAGCTTGGCGGCGATCGCGTCGATGATCCGCAGGTTGGCCTGGTGCGGGACGAAGCCCTTGAGCTCCGACGGGTCGATCCCGGCCCGCTCGCAGGCCTGCCGGGCCAGCGGGGCGAGCTGGGTGGTGGCCCAGCGGAACACCGACTGGCCCTGCTGGCTGATCACCGGGTCCCAGCCGGTGATCACCACGGCGTCGCCCCGTTCCGGCTCGGAGCCCCAGACCACCGGTCCGATGCCCGGCTCGGCGTCCTCCTCCTGGGCCTCGACCACCGCGGCACCGGCGCCGTCGCCGAAGATCACGCAGGTGGAGCGGTCGGTCCAGTCGAGGGTGTCGGACATCCGTTCGGCGCCGATCACCAGCGCGCGCCGCGCCGCGCCGGCCCGGATCGCGTGGTCGGCGGTGGCCAGCGCGTAGGAGAAGCCGGAGCAGACCGTGTTGATGTCGTAGGCGGCGGGCGCGCGGACGCCCAGCCGGGCAGCCACCGCGGCGGCGGTGTTGGGGCTGCGTTCGATCGCGGTGCAGGTGGCGACCACCACCAGGTCGATCTCCGCCGCCGTCCGGCCGCTGTTGGCCAGCGCCTTCTGCGCGGCCTCGGTGGCGAGGTCGACCAGGGTCTCGCCCTCGGCGATGTGCCGGGTGCGGATCCCCACCCGGGTGCGGATCCACTCGTCGTCGGTGTCGACGAATGCCGCCAGGTCGTCGTTGGAGAGCACCTTGGGAGGCTGGTAGTGCCCGAGTGCCACAATGCGCGAACCGCTCATGCTGCCATGGAACCGGGTTACCCGCTGGTCAGCCGGGCACGACCGGCTACAGGATCCGCAGCTGTGATCTGTAGGGGCTCCACAAGGCCCTTGGGGCGCCTGGGCCCGGGCGTCCGCCGAGGTCAGGCGGCCAGCGAGGTGGCGTCGCCCATCACGATCACCGGATGGGCGGCCGGGTCCAGGGTGCGGATCAGCTGGGCCATCTTGTCCTCGGGTATCGACACGCAGCCGTGGGTCGGGCCGTCGTGGTCGACGTGCAGCCAGATCCCGCCGCCCTTCTTGCTGCCCATCGGGCGGCGCATGTCGAGCGGGGAGCTGCCGGCGACCCGGTTGTAGTTGATCGCGACCACGTAGTCGAAGGAGCCGGCCAGCTGGTCGCCGAAGAAGCCCGTCCCGGAGACCACGAAGCTGGCGTCCTTGTCGTACGGGAGCTTGCTGCCGGGGTTGGCGTTGCGGCCACCGGCGTCGGTGAGGTCGAAGACGCCGATCGGGCTGCGCAGGTCGCCCTCGTTGTGGTCGGTGGTCCAGCCGTTCTTGCCGTTGTGGCCCTGCCAGGTCTCACCGGCCAGCCAGCGGCCCTCGGGGGTGCGGGTCCACAGCGTGACGCTGTTCCTGTCGGTGTCCTTGCCCTGGCCGGTGGCGACCACGACCTGGGTGGTCGCGGCGGGGATCTTCGCGGTGAAGGCGGCCCCGAGGCCGGGTATCGCGGTCAGGGAGCCGTCCGGGCGGGTCTCGCTGCGGCCGGCGGCCGCGGGGGCGCTCTGCCGGTCGGCGGCGGCCTGGACGGCCGCGGGGGCGGGCGTGACGGGGTGGTCGGGCTTGCTGACGCCCTCCGGCCCGGGGCCGTCGGCGGCCGCGGCGACGGACTTGGCGCCGTCCTGGCCGACGGTGTACCAGCCGGCGGCGGCCGCGACCAGCAACGCGGTGCCGGCCATCACGGCCTTGCCGTGTCGTTTCTGCTTCGCCTTGCGCCGCCGGCCCCGGGAGGCGGCCCGGCCACCGGGCGCGGGGGCCGCGGCGGCGATGGGCGTGACGGAGGCGAGGGGCGCGAGGGGCTCGACCGGTTCGGGCTGCTCGTACTCCGGCTGCCCGTACACCGGCTCCTGGTAGGCGGGCTCCTGGTAGACCGACGGCTCCTGGTGAGCGGTCCCCTGGTAGGCGGGCTCCGGCTCGACGACGTACGGCTGGAAGGGCTGGAACGGCTGCTCGTACGCCCCGGAGTACCCGTCGGCCGGCTGCCGGTACTCGCCGTAGTACTCCTGCGCGGCGGGCTGCGGGACGGCCTGCGGGTACGGCTCGTACGCCTGGTACGGCGCCTCGTGCGACTGCTGCGGCACCCCGTACCCCGGCTCCGGCATCGGCTCGTACGGCGGGTACTCGGTGGCGCGATGGGAACCGGACATGCCGTCGATCCTGCCAAACGCCCTACCCGTTGGTAAACCCGGGGCGCGTGCGGGAGCCGTGAAGACGCCGCCGCCCGGAGCGCGGGTGCGGTCCGGGCGGCGGGGAAAGCGCAGGTCAGAGGCGCATCGCCTGCGGGGTCTCGCGACGCGTCAGGTCGGGGCCGTCGTACTCGCGGATGATCTCGTAGCGGGTGTTGCGCTCCACCGGGCGGAAGCCGGCGTCCCGGATCAGGCCGAGCAGGTCCTCGCGGCCGAGCTTGTTCGGGGTGCCGAAGTTGTCCGCGTCGTGGGTGATCTTGTACTCGACCACCGAGCCGTCCATGTCGTCCGCGCCGTGGCTGAGCGCCAGCTGGGCGGTGGTGACGCCGTGCATCACCCAGAAGACCTTGACGTGCGGGACGTTGTCGAAGAGCAGCCGGGAGACCGCGAAGGTCTTCAACGCCTCGGCGCCGGTGGCCATCTCGGTACGGGCCATCAGCTTGTTGCGCACGACGCCGTCCTTCGAGTCGTGGAAGTCGTGCTGGTAGCGCAGCGGGATGAAGACCTGGAAGCCGCCGGTCTCGTCCTGGAGCTCACGCAGCCGCAGCACGTGGTCGACCCGGTGGCGGGGCTCCTCGATGTGGCCGTACAGCATGGTGGCCGGGGTCTTGAGGCCCTTGGCGTGCGCCAGGCGGTGGATCCGCGACCAGTCCTCCCAGTGGGTGTCGTGGTCGACGATGTGCTGGCGGACCTCCCAGTCGAAGATCTCCGCGCCGCCGCCGGTCAGCGACTCCAGACCGGCGTCGATCAGCTCGTCCAGGATCTCGTCGGCGGGCAGGCCGCTGATCTTCTCGAACCAGTGGATCTCGGTGGCGGTGAAGGCCTTCAACGAGACGTTCGGCAGCGCCGCCTTGAGCTCCCGCAGCGAGCGCGGGTAGTAGCGCCACGGCAGGGTGGGGTGCAGGCCGTTGACGATGTGCAGCTCGGTGAGGGAGTCGCTCTCCATCGCCTTGGCGAGACGGACGGCCTCCTCGATGCGCATCGTGTAGGCGTCCTTCTCGCCCGGCTTGCGCTGGAACGAGCAGTACGCGCAGGAGGCGCTGCAGACGTTCGTCATGTTGAGGTGGCGGTTGACGTTGAAGTGGACGACGTCGCCGTTCTTCCGCGTGCGCACGTGGTGGGCCAGCCCGCCCAGCCAGGCCAGGTCGTCGCTCCCGTAGAGCGCGATCCCGTCCTCGCGGGTCAGCCGCTCACCCGCGTAGACCTTCGCCTCCAGCTCGCGCTTGAGCCCTGCGTCCATGCGGTGACCCGCCTCCTCAGACATTCGATTCCTTGCCGGAGACGAGGTTACGCCTATGCCGACGGAGGCCGGGCGAGGGCGTGCCCCTAGGGCCCGTCTTCAAACTCCCGCCTGCGGGGCGACGCCGGGGCACGCACCCCAACGCCGCCCCGCCCGCCCTCCGGGTGGACGACGGGAGTTTGAAGACGGGCCCTAGGCGCTGAGCAGCTCGGCGAGCAGACCCGGGTCGATGTTGCCGCCGCTGACCACGGCGGCCACCGTCCGGCCCCCGGTCTCGGCGGCGCGGTGGAAGTAGGCGGCCGGGGCGACCGCGCCGGAGGGCTCGGCGACCAGCCGGCCGCGGCGGGCCAGCAGGGCGACGGTGGCGCGGATCTCGTCCTCCGTGACGGTGACGATGTCGTCGACGTAGGCGGTGAGGTGCTCGTACGGCAGCACGCCCACCGAGGGGGTGCGCAGCCCGTCCGCGAGCGTCCGGTAGGTGTCGGCGACCGGCCACTCCACCCGGCGCCCGGAGCGCAGGCTCTCCTGGGCGTCGGCGGCCAGCTCCGGCTCCACCCCGATCACCCGGACGCCTGGGCGGGTGAGCTTGAGCGCGGCGGCCGTCCCGCTGATCAGGCCGCCGCCGCTGACCGGCACCAGCACGGTGTCCAGCCCGGTCGGGGCGTCCTCGGCGATCTCCAGGCCCACCGTGCCCTGGCCCGCGATGATGAACGGGTCGTCGTACGGCGGCACCCAGACGAAGCCGAACCGCTCGGCCAGCTCGCCGGGCAGGGTGTCCCGCTCCCCCGGCGGGACGAGGATCACCTCGGCGCCGAACGCGCGGGTGGCCTCGACCTTCACGGCGGGCGAGGTGTCCGGCATCACGATCACGGCCTTGAGGCCGAGCAGCTGCGCCGCGTAGGCCACCGCCTGCGCGTGGTTGCCGCTGGACTGGGCGACCACGCCGCGGGCGCGCTCGTCCGGGGTGAGCGCTGCCAGCCGGTTGTAGGCGCCGCGGGTCTTGAAGGCCCCGGTCGGCTGGAGGTTCTCGGGCTTGAGCCAGAGCCGCCGCCCGTCCTCGGACGCCCAGGGGGCGGGGACCAGCGGGGTGCGCACGGCGACCCCGGCGATCCGCTCCCGGGCGGCGTGCAGCTCCTCCAGACCGACCAGTGCCATGCCGTCACTCTCCTTCGGGGGGGAGCTCGCTCACCCGGTTCTCCCACTTCGTGGAGAGTACGACGGTGGTGCGGGTGCGGGCCACGCCCTTCGTGCCCGAGATCCGCTTGACCACCGACTCCAGGCCGGCCACGTCGGCCACCCGGACCTTGAGCATGTAGGAGTCGTCACCCGCGATGAACCAGCAGTCCTCGACCTCGTTGAGGTCCTTCAGCCGGAACGCGACGTCCTCGTGGTCGGCGGCGTCGGTCAGCTGGAGACCGATCAGGGCCGTGACACCGAAGCCGAGCGAGGCCGGGTTGACCGTCGCCCGGTAGCCGGTGATCACACCGGCCTGCTCCAGGCGGTTGATGCGGTCCGTGACGCTCGGGCCGGAGAGTCCGACCAGTCGGCCCAGCTCGGCGTAGGACGCACGGCCGTTCTCCCGGAGCGCCTGGATGAGCTGTCTGTCCACCGTGTCCATATACCGTCCGCGTCCTTCCGAACCTCACCAGACCCACAGATCATTATCCGGATTCAAAGGCGCCGTGCGCTGAACGACCCGGATATCGCAGAGAAGATACTCTCCCGCCCTCGCTCTCCTTACTCCCCCTCAGCCCGAGCGGCCTCCCCGTCGCCCGGTTTGCGGGCGGCCGCGCCCAACTCGCCCTCCCAGCGCAGGTACAGGGAGTGCGGCACGCCGACGGCGTCCAGCACCCGGCCGGCCACGAAATCCACCAGTTCGCGCACGGTGGAGCCGCCGGCGTAGAAACCGGGCGAGGCGGGGAGCACGACGGCGCCCTGCGCGTCGAGTTCCACCAGGTGCTTCAACGTCACCCCGTTGAGTGGTGCCTCGCGCACGCAGACGACGAGCGGACGGCGCTCCTTGAGGGTGACGCTGGCCACCCGCTGGAGCAGGTCCTTGCTCAGGCCGAGCGCGATCCCGGCCACCGCGCCGGTGGTCGCGGGGACCACCAGCATCCCCTTGGCCGGGTACGAGCCGCTGGACGGGCCGGCCGCGAAGTCCCCGGCCGGCCAGTAGCGGACGTCGTCCAGGCCCTCGTCCGTGCCCAGCCAGCGGGCGAGGTCGGCGCGCCAGTGGGCGTCCCGGAAGGAGATGCCGGTCTCGTCCAGGATGGTGAGCCGGGCGGCCCGGCTGACGATCAGGTCCACCGCCTCGCCGGCGGCGAGCAGCGCCCGGATCACCGAGGCCGCGTACGGCGTCCCCGACGCTCCCGAGACCCCGACCACCCACGGCTGACGCTTCGCAGTTCCCATGGAGGCAATTCTGTCCCGCCCCCACCTGCGGCTCCGCCCCGGGCACCGCGGACCGGGCCCGCGCGGGCCCGCCCCCTGGGAGGATGGGCGCATGGCAGCGACCCTCGTCGACCTCACCCATCAGGTGACCACCGCGATGCCGGTCTACCCCGGCGACCCGGCCGTCCTGCTGGCGCCCGCGCTCACCACCGCCACGGCGGGGGTGAACGTGCTGGCCCTGCACCTCGGCTCGCAGTCCGGGACGCACGTGGACGCGCCGTACCACGTGGACGTCACCTGGCCGACCCTGGACGGACTGCCGCTGGAGCGGTTCACCGGCCCGGCCGTGGTCGCCGACCTGCGCGGGCTGGAGCCCCGGACGGCCGTCACCCCCGACCTGCTGGCGCCCGCGCTGGCGCGCTGCGCCGAGGGCACCGTCCTGCTGCTGGCCACCGGCTGGGCCCGGCACTGGGGCACCGACGCCTACCTGGCCCACCCCAGCCTGACCGCAGCCGCCGCCGAGGCGATCGTGGCCGCCGGGGTGCGGACGGTCGGGGTGGACGCGCTGAGCGTGGACCCCACCCCCGACCCGGGGCCGGAGGACCCTGCGGTCGCCGCACTGCTCGCCGACCTCACCGACGAGCACGACGGGCCCGACCCGGTGGAGGAGCCGACGCTGGCCGCCCACCGGGTGCTGCTGGGCGCGGACGGCGGCGGGGTGATCGCGGAGAACCTGACCGACCTGCGGGCGCTGCTGGCGGCGCAGGAGGCCGGCCGGCCGGTGGAGGTGTCGCTGTTCCCGCTGCGCCTGGTGGCCGCGGACGGGGCCCCGGTGCGGGCGGTGGCGCGACTGGGCTGACCGGCCCCGACCCGGGCCGCACTTGGTCTAGACCAACTCCGATGGCGCCACTAGGCTTTCCGGCCATGGCTGAGATCATCGGAGTGGTCGAGCGACTCTGGCGCTACCCCGTGAAGTCCACCGGCGGCGAGCGGCTCGACTCCGTCGACGTGGACGTGCGCGGCCTGGCCGGGGACCGCCTCTACGCCGTCCGCGACACCTCCGGGAAGCTCGGCTCGGGCAAGAACACCCGCCGCTTCCGCCGGATGGACGGACTGCTCCGGCTCTCCGCCCGCCTCGGCCGCCGGATCGACGGCCCCGAACTGTTCGACCCGCTCGGCCGCCCGGTCGACCACCCGACCGCCTTCCTGCGCGCCTACCTCCAGCGCGAGGACGTCGAACTCGCCCGCGAGGACGCCGTCCCGCACTTCGACCGACTGCCCGTCAGCGTGCTCAGCACCGCCACCCTGGACTGGGTCCGCGAGGCCGTCCCCTTCGCCGTGGTCGACGAACGCCGGTTCCGCCCCAACATCGTGCTGCGCACCCCGCCGGGCACCCCGCCCTTCGTCGAGGACGCCTGGCTCGGCCGGCAGGCCCACGGCGGGGCACCGGACAGCGCCCGGCTCGCCTTCGTCTCCGCCAGCGAGCGCTGCGCGATGAGCGGCGCCCCGCAGCCCGGCCTGCCGCACGCGCCGGAGATCCTCAAGGCGATCGTGCACGCCCACGACGGCCGGCTCGACGCCCTCGCCGAGGTCGCCGCCCCCGGGCGGCTGCGGCTCGGCGACCGGCTGGTGCTGGACTGAGTCCTGGTCACGGTGCCACGATGCCGACACCAGCGCCGATATAACCGCAGGTCAGAGCGGTCTCGAAGATTCCCCGAAAAAGTTTCGAACTCACCTGCAACCCCCGCGGCCCTTGCACGTCTATGTGAGTGAGCGGCGGGGAAACCCGCCGGAGCGGACCGCAGGCGACACCGGGGACACCGACCCCGGACCTCAGGTCCGACCCGTACCGAACTGATCGACCAGCAGCGCAAAGCTGCCGGTGAAACACCCTGGGGGGTATTCAGAATGTCCGTCGTGCGTGCACGCCGTTCCCGCTCCGCCGTCGTCACCGCCGCCACCCTGGGCGTGCTGCTCGCCACCGGCGCCGTGGTCGCCGCCCCGGCCGCCTACGCCGCCGACGCCCCGGCCGCCACCGCCTCCGCCGAGCCGACCGCCCAGGCCGCGGCCGACAAGCCGTCGCTGCAGGTCAACGCGCCGGAGACGGTCGGCCGCGGCGGGGAGCCGGTCGAGTTCACCGAGGCCGTCACCAACCCCGGCAGCACCGACGCCACGTTCAAGCTGCGGGTCAAGGCCACGACCGACGCCAGCCCCCTCGCGTACCAGGTCATCAAGGTCGAGTACCGCGACACGGACGGCACCTGGAAGCCCGTCACCGACACGGTGCCCGGCCTGGACGTCGCCGCCGGTACCACCCGGACCGTCCAGCTGCGCCTCACCACCGGGCTGCACGCCTACTGGAGCGACCGGGTGTCCACCGTCACGCTCAGCTCCGCCGTCCTGGACGCCACCGGCGGCACCGTCCTCGCCGAGAGCACCAAGGCGGTCTCGGCCCGGTACGTGACCATGACGGTCGGGAACGCGCCGACCACCGCACTCGTCGGCGGCGCGCCGGTCGAGTTCGACGTCACCATCGCCAACCCCACCGCCTCCCGCTTCACCAACGTCTCCAAGGTCGTGACGGCCAGCAAGTACAGCACGCTCCAGATGCAGAAGACCGACGGCAGCTGGCAGACCCTCACCGGCACCTCCCTCCCCCACGCCGACGGAGACCTCCGCTACCTGCTCGCGGACGACCGGAACCTGGCCCCCGGCGAGACCTTCACCCGGCACCTCCGCCTCGCCTACAACGGCGACGCGCCGATCGGCTCGACCACCGTCCACACGTGGGCGGAGCTCGACATGGGCAGCGGGTACTCGCCCACCTACGTCGGCCCCCAGTACATCGCGATCAACCTCGTCGGCTCCCCCCTGGGCCTGTCGGTGCAGGAGCCGTCGTCGATCGGCAACGGCGGTGGCAAGCCGGTCGAGTTCACCGAGACCGTCACCAACGCGAGCAGCTCCGACACGCAGTTCAACCTCAAGCTCGACGCCAGCAACCCGGCCGCCCGCAGCGACGGCCGCCTCGCCCTGGAGTCCCGTGCCGCCGACGGCACCTGGAACCCGGTCGGGCTCACCTTCACGCAGCAGCCCGACGGGTTCCACTTCATCGGCTCGCTCACGGGCGTGACCGTCCCCGCCAACGGCACCAAGACCGTCCAGCTGCGCCTCTCCGCCCCGCTCAACAACGACTGGGCCGGCCTGAACGGCACCGTCAAGCTCGCCTCGACCGTCCTCGACAAGGCGGGGCAGAGCACCCTCGCCTCCAGCACCAAGGACATCGCACTCAAGGCCCTCACCGTGCAGGCCAAGGGCGCGCCCACCAACGCCGTCCCCGGCGGCATCCCGGCCGAGTTCGACGTCAACTTCACCAACCCCAGCGCCTCGGCCTACGACAACGTGTCCCAGGTCGTCCAGGCCGACCGGCGCACCACGCTCCAGGTCCAGAAGGCCGACGGCAGCTGGGAGAACATCACCGGCGTCCCGACCAGCCAGCCGGGCGCCGACCAGGTCCTCTACCACCTCAGCGCGGACAAGAACCTGCCGGCCGGTAGCACCGTCACCAGGCACGTCCGCCTCGCCTTCACCGACGACGCCCCGATCGGCCGGACCTACGTCAACACCTGGGCCGTCCTCGGCGAGGGCAGCGACTACCCTGCCTTCGTCGGCCCGCAGGGCTTCCCCGTCGACGTCACCAGCACCCCGGCCGGCGGCAGCGACAAGGGCACTGGCACCGCCGTCAAGGCCGGCCTCACCACCACCACCGGTGGCGGCTCCAGCACCACCAGCACCGGCACCACGGCCGACAGCACCGGCACCGGCACCGGCACCACGACCGACACCCAGCTGGCCGGCGGCTCGCTCGCCCACACCGGCTCGGACGGCATGCTGGCGTCCGCCGCGGCCGCCGCCGGCCTGCTCGCCAGCGGCATCGGCGCCCTCTTCTTCGCGCGTCGCCGTCGCAACGCCTGATCCCGCTCCGAGAAGCACCCGAGCCCCGGCTCCCGGCACCGTCCGGCGGCCGGGGCTCGGCCGTTCCGGCCGCCCCTCAGCCCCGGGCCCGGCTCGGGCAGTCGAGCACCAGGCACTGCAGGGTGCCGATCACGGTTCTCCTCGGGGTCGGTTCAGGGGTTCCGGTGGCCCGGCCCGGGCAGGGCGACCGCCCGTAGGTAGGCCTCGACGAACAGGTCCAGCACCTCGTCCGGCGACGGCAGTCCGGCGCCGAACGCGGGCTCCAGCACCGGTCTCATCAGGACGTGGTTGAGCAGCGGGCCGAGCATCAGCTGGGCCAGCACCGGGAGCGGCAGCGGGCGCAGCCGCCCCGCCTCGGCGTACGGCAGCAGCAGGCGGGAGAGGCCGTCGAACATCCGCGGCAGGTGGGCCTCCATCATCCGGGCGGCGGGGCCGTCCGGGCGGCCGAAGAGGTCGGCGAAGACCGCCGGGACGACCCTCGGCTCGCGGTCGAAGGCCGCGGCGAAGGTGTGGTGGATCGCCCGGACGGTCTCCTCCAGGCTCTCCGGCGGGTCCGCGGCCAGTGTCTCCAGGTCCGGCAGCGGGCCGTACTGGAGGAAGACGGCGGTGAACAGGCCGTCCCGCCCCTCGAAGACGGTGTGCAGGCTGGGCAGTGAGCAGTCGGCCCGGTCGGCCACGGCGTCCAGGGTCACTCCGGCGAGGCCGCGTTCGGCGACCAGCCGGCCCGCCGCCTCGATCGCCCGTTCCCGCACCGGCGGCCGTCCGCCCGGGTCGACGCCGGCCTGCCGGACGGCCTCGTCCAGCGGGGCCCGGGAGCCGCCGAGGCGGCGCAGCAGGGTGCTGCGCGACATTCCGGCCGCCGAGGCGATCGCCGTCAGGGGGGGGGGCGGGGCCGCCCCCCCCCCCCGCCGGGGGGGGGGCCCCCGGGGGGCCGCCCCCCGCGGGGGGTTGTTTGAGACGTCGCGCGGGGGGAAATAAAAAAACAACCACCCCG
>NZ_JBHYGR010000013.1:17402-26261 GCF_042738155.1 Kitasatospora sp. NPDC059088
GGCGCGGCTGCTTCTTTTTTGTATACGACCGAGCCTACTGGGCGCCCCCGGGGGCGACCGCGCTCGGCGCTCCCCCCGCACCCCCCCCCCCCCGGGCCTTCGCGGCCGCCAGGGCGGCCGCCACCAGTTCGTTCATGTGAGACATCGTACTACTTGACACCTGAGACGGTTCCAGAGACGCTCTATAGGCAAGTTCCACCCAGGAACGGCAAGGGATCGAAGGGGAGAGAGCCATGAGCGTCGTCATCTCCGGGGGCGGACCGGCCGGAATGGTGCTGGGCCTGATGCTGGCCCGAGCGGGCGTCGAGGTGACCGTGCTGGAGAAGCACGCCGACTTCCTGCGGGACTTCCGCGGCGACACCGTCCACGCGTCCACCGTGCGCCTGATGGACGAACTGGGCCTCGGCCGGAAGTTCGCCGCCCTGCCGCAGAGCCGGCTCGGCAACCTGGTGGTACCGGTGCCCGGCGTCGGGGACGTCGCGCTGAGCGCCTTCGACCGGCTGCCCGCGCCGTACAACTACATCGCCATGATGCCGCAGTGGGACCTGCTCAACTTCCTGGTCGAGGAGGCGAAGCGGGAACCCACCTTCACCGTGCGGATGAACACCGAGGCCACCGGACTGCTCCGGGAGCACGGCCGGGTGGTCGGCGTCCGCTACCGCACCCGGGACGGCGAGGAGGGCGAGCTGCGCGCCGACCTCACCGTCGCCGCCGACGGCCGGCACTCCACCCTGCGCCGGGAGGCCGGCCTGGTGCCCGAGGAGTACCCGGTGCCCTTCGACGTCTGGTGGTTCCGGCTCCCCCGGCACGCCCACGAGCAGGCCGCGCCGCCCAGCCTCACCCCCGGCTTCGGCGAGCGCGAGCTGGCCCTCAGCTTCACCCGCGACGACTACTTCCAGATCGCCTACTTCAAGTCCAAGGGCTTCGACCCCGAGCTGCGCGCCGAGGGCATCGAGCGCTTCCGCGCCCGGATCGCCCGGCTCATGCCGCAGTTCGCCGACCGGGTCGACCAGTTGGCCGGGACGGACGAGCTCCACCTGCTCGACGTCAAGCTCAACCGGCTGGACCGCTGGTACGTCGACGGGCTGCTGCTGATCGGCGACGCCGCCCACGCGATGTCCCCGGCCGGCGGCGTCGGCATCAACCTCGCCATCCAGGACGCCGTCGCGGCCGCCGCCCTGCTCGCCGAACCGCTGCGCCGCGGCCGGCCGACCGTCGCCGCACTGGCCCGGGTCCAGCGGCGCCGCTGGTGGCCGACCGTGGTCATGCAGCGCCTCCAGCGGGTCCTGCACGGCATCATGTTCGTCCCGGTGCTCACCGGCCGGCGCTCCGGGCCGCCGACCGCCTTCGCCGCGGTCGCCCGCCGGGTGCCCGCCGTCCGGATCGGCCTGTCCCGGCTGCTCGCCATCGGGCCGCGCCCCGAACACGCCCCGGCCTTCGCCCGCCGGCCGTCCGCCTGACCCTCCGCCCGGCCGGCCGCTCGAGCCCGGGCCCGAACGGCCCGCCCCGGACCGGCCGTTCGGGCGGGCGGTTTCCGGGGAACGACCCCCGGCATGACGATCCCTCATCGCCTGACCGGTACGGGCGCCCACCCCGTCCTCGTCCTGCACGACTGGTTCGGCACCAGCGCGGGCTGGGGCCCCTTCCTGGACTACCTCGACGGCAGGGCGTTCAGCTACGCCTTCCTCGACTACCGCGGCTACGGCGAGCGCAAGGACGTGACCGGCGCCTACACCCTCGCCGAGATCGCCGCCGACGCGCTCGCCCTCGCCGACCAGCTCGGCTGGGACCGCTTCTCGCTGGTCGGCCACTCGATGGGCGGCAAGGCGGCCCAGCAGGTCCTGGCCGAGGCCCCGCTGCGGGTGCGCAAGCTGGTCGGCCTGTCGCCGGTTCCGGCCGGGGCGTACCCGCTGGACGAGGCGGGCGAGGCGCTGTTCTACGGCGCCGCCGAGGACCGCGAGAAGCGGTACGCGATCCTCGACCTGGTCACCGGGCAGCGGGCGGGCCGGGTCTGGCTGGACCGGATGGTCGACCAGTCGCTGCGGCTGTCGACCGTCGAGGCCTTCGACGGCTACGTCCAGGACTGGACCACGGCCGACCTGGAGCCCCGGATCAGCGGGAACCCCGTCCCGGTCAAGGTCATCGTCGGCGAGCACGACCTCGCGCTGACCGCCGACGTGATGCGCGGCACCTGGCTGGAGCACTACCCCAACGCCGAGTTGGAGGAGCTCGGCGGCACCGGGCACTACCCGATGTACGAGGCGCCGGTGGCACTGGCGACCGCGATGGAGGCCTTCCTCCACAACTGAGCCGCGGAGCGCTACCGCGAACCGGCGGCGAGTAGGCTCGGACGGGACGAGAGGAGAGCCCCGTGAGCCAGCCGGTCCCGGACGGAGCCGAACTCATCCCCAGGCCCGAGAAGTCGCCCGCCGCTCTCAAGGCCGCCCTCGCCGTGGTGGCCTCCGCCCGGCTGCCGGAGATGGTGGAGGGACAGACCCGGGCCATGGCCGCCGCCATCGACTCAGGAAGCATCAGCCCGCTCCGCGCGTTCGTCGCGCACTGGGCGGCCGTCGTGGAGATCGAGCGGGTCCCGGCCACGGCACGGGCCTACCACCGGGCGAACTACCTCGCCAACCACGCGGAGAGCGTCGAGGAGTGCCGTCGGAACGCCACCGACGTCGCGGCGATCTACCGGGCCGCGTTCTCGGCGGTGAACGAGTGAGCTGGAGCTGGGAGTACCTGCCCAGCCCGGAACACGTCACCGGCGGCGCACCCGCCGACTTCCTGGCGGCCGTCGAGACGAAGGCCGCCGAGACGTCTCAGTACCGGCGGCAGACCTCGCGCCGGTTGCCCACGGCCACCACCCACACGACCAGCAGCCCGTCCTCGATCGTGTAGACGACCCGGTAGTCGCCGACCCGGAGGCGCCAGTGCCCCGGATGACCCTGGAGCGGCTTGATGTCGAAGGGCTCCGTGCCGCCGCTGTCGAGCGCCCGCTGGAACTCGGTGAGGCGGTACATGATCCGCAGGGCGTCGGGGCGCGGCACCTTAAGCATGTCGCGCTGCCCCTGGGGGGTGAAGCGTGTCACGTGGCCCATCGGGTCACCCTTGCTGGGCGCGCAGCATCGCGGCCATCTCCTCCAGGGAGACGGACCCTTCGCGCCCCTCGGCCTCGGCCTCCTTCGCGAGCCCGCTGAGCCAGGCGTCCTCGGCCTCCTCGGCCAGTCGGCTCAGGCGCCGGTACTCGTCGATGTCGATCACCACGGCTTCCTGCTTCCCCCGCCGGGTGATGATCGTCGGGGTGCCGTCCCTACGGGCCCGGTCGATGACGTCCGCCAGGTGGCTGCGCACATCGGCCATGGATTCCACGACAGACTCACTCATGGCACGAATGTAACAGATGTACATCTGTTCCAGAGAGGATCCGGGGCCGGCCGGGGCCGGGCCCGCAGGGGTCAGATGCCGAGGCCGCGGATGACCAGGTCGACCAGGGCGAAGAAGAACAGCGAGATGCCGACGAAGCTGTTCGTCTGGAAGAAGGCCCGGTTGAGCCTCGACAGGTCGTTCGGCTTCACGATGGTGTGCTCGTAGACGAAGGCGCCCGCGACGACGGCCAGGCCGACCCAGAACGCGGGGCCGGCGTCGGTGAGCACCGCGAACCAGCCGAGCAGCAGGGTGGTCAGGACGTGGCAGACCCGGGCGCCGCGGATGGCGGCCGGGACGCCGAAACGGGCCGGCGGCGAGCCGACGCCGTGCTCCCGGTCGGACTCGACGTCCTGGCAGGCGTAGATCAGGTCGAAGCCGCCGATCCAGATGCCGACCGCGACCCCGAGGACCACGGCCTCCCAGGACCAGCTGCCGGTCACCGCGAGCCAGGCGCCGACCGGGCCCATCGCCTGGGCCAGGCCGAGGATCGCCTGCGGGAAGTTGGTGAACCGCTTGCCGTACGGGTAGACGACCATCGGCACCACGGCCACCGGCGCGAGGGCCAGGCAGAGCGGGTTGAGCAGGGCCGCCGCGCCGAGGAAGACCACCAGGGCGACCGCCGAGCCGGCGTACGCGGTCCTCAACGAGACGGCGCCGGTGACGAGTTCGCGCCCGGCGGTGCGCGGGTTCCGGGCGTCGATCTCGCGGTCGATGATCCGGTTGGCGGCCATCGCGAAGGTGCGCAGGCCGACCATGCAGACGGTGACGACGAACAGTTCGCCCCAGTGCACCCGCTTGTCCGCCAGGAACATGGCGGTCAGCGCGGCGATGTAGGCGAAGGGCAGGGCGAAGACCGAGTGCTCGATCATCACCAGGCGCAGGAAGGCCTTGGTGCGCCCCGGGGTCTCGACGGCGGCGGTGCTCACAGCCCGTACTCCTTCCAACGACGGGTCACCAGTGCGGCCGTGGCCGGGTCCGAGGAGACCATCTCCGGCCAGCCGCCGTCCCGGGTGTAGCCCTCCTCGGGGAGCTTGCGGGTCGCGTCGATGCCCGCCTTGCCGCCCCAGAACTGCTGGTAGGAGGCGTGGTCGAGGTGGTCGACCGGGCCCTCGACCACGGTGAGGTCGCGGCTGTAGTCGACGTTCCCGAAGGCCCGCCAGGCCACTTCCTGGTAGTCGTGGACGTCGCAGTCGGAGTCCACCACGATGATCAGCTTGGTGAGCGACATCATGTGGGCGCCCCAGATCGCGTGCATCGTCTTCTGGGCGTGCTTGGGGTACTTCTTGTCGATCGAGACGATCACGCAGTTGTGGAAGCCGCCGGCCTCGGGCAGGTCGTAGTCGACGATGTCCGGGATGATGATCTTCAGCAGCGGCAGGAAGAACCGCTCGGTGAACTTGCCCAGCGGGCCGTCCTCGGTCGGCGGGCGGCCGACCACGATGGACTGCAGGATCGGCCGGCGGCGCATGGTCACGCAGTCGATCGTCAGCGCCGGGAACGGCTCCTGCGGGGTGTAGAAGCCGGTGTGGTCGCCGAACGGGCCTTCGGGGAGCATCTCCCCGGGCTCCAGCCAGCCCTCCAGGACCACCTCGGCGTCGGCCGGGACCTGCAGCGGGACGGTCTTGCAGTCGACCATCCGGACCCGCTCGCCCGCGACGAAGCCGGCGAACAGGTACTCGTCGATGTCGCCGGGCAGCGGTGCGGTGGCCGCGTAGGTGACGGCCGGCGGGCAGCCGAAGGCGATCGCCACCGGGAGGCGCTCGCCGCGCTTGGCCGCGACGGCGTAGTGGTTGCGGCTGTCCTTGTGGATCTGCCAGTGCATCCCGATGGTGCGGCGGTCGTGCCGCTGGAGCCGGTAGAGGCCGAGGTTGCGGACGCCGGAGTCCGGGTCCTTGGTGTGGGTCAGGCCCAGGTTGAAGAAGGAGCCGCCGTCCAGCGGCCAGGTGAACAGCGCGGGCAGCTCGTCCAGGTTGACGTCGTCGCCGGTGAGCACGACCTCCTGGACCGGGGCGTCGCCGGACTTCACGTTCCGGGGCGGGACGTGGGCCATCGAGGCGAGCTTGCCGAAGGCGTCCCGGAACCCGGTGAAGCCCTGCGGCAGTTCGGGCTTGAGCAGGCCGGCGATCTTCTCGGAGATGTCCTCCGGGCCCTTGAGGCCGAGCGACTTGGCGAGGCGCCGCTCGGTGCCGAAGACGTTCATCGCGATCGGCATCGACGAGCCCTTGACGTTCTCGAACAACAGCGCCGGGCCCTTGGCCTTCTGCACGCGGTCGACGATCTCGCCGATCTCCAGGTGGGGGTCCACCTCCGCCTTGATGCGCTTGAGGTCGCCCTCGCGGTCGAGGGCTCGGAGAAACGAGCGGAGATCGTCGTATGCCATGCCAGTCAGTATCCGCCACCCGATAGCCTGGCTTGCGTCAAGGGCCCCGGGAGGCGCCCGCCGCTCCGGCCCTCGCGGGGGAGATCACAGCCGTGCTGAGGATTCTTCTGACCATCGTCCTTCCGCTCGCGCTGTGGGTGTGGGCGTTCATCGACTGCCTGGTCACGCCCGAGGGAGAGGTCCGGCACCTGCCGAAGCCGATCTGGCTGATCATCGTGCTGCTCTTCCCGCCGCTCGGCCCGATCGCCTGGCTGGTGGCCGGGAAGCGGCGCGGCTTCCTGCGCACGGGCGCGCCGGACGGAGGACCGGGACGGACGGACGCGGACGGCCGGAGCGGTTCCGCCGCCCCGCGCCGCGGCCGGCCGGTGGCCCCGGACGACGACCCGGAGTTCCTGGCCTCCCTCGGGAACGGGTCCGCGAGGAACGGGTCCGCCGAGAACGGCCCCGAGAAGAAGGACGCCCCCTCGAAGGGCGGGTCCTTGCAGAAGGACGACAAGGACCACGAGGACATGCTCCGGCGGTGGGAGGCCGATCTGCGCCGCCGGGAGCAGGAGCTGCGCGGCGGCGAGGAGCCCGAGGACGGGCGAAAGAGCTGATCGGAGCGGGTCCGCCGCTCCCCCGGACAGCCCACCCGGGCACCCACGGGTGGGCTGCGGCCTTTTTGGCGCTTCCCTACGACCGGGAAGCGTCCGGCCTTGATCGCCCCGTTCCCGGCGCCACGGTCCAGCCGTCCTCGAGCGGTACTCCGGACGGCCGCCCCACACTGCTGGAGGACGGTCCTGACCTGCGTTTTCCTTCATGCTCAGATCATCGGACCATCATCTGCCCGACAACCCCCGGTATTCGAACGGCCACCGAGCGCACAGCCCTCGGGGCGACCGCTTCTGTACAGGCCTGACAGCTAAACGAACTCGACCTTGTACGGAATCGACGCCGAAACCAGCGCACGGCCCCTCGTACAGTCATAAGTGAAGAAGTTGATTCGCAGCTGGGGGTACAGCAGACGCTGGCTGTCGGACAGTTCCCTCACCCTTGGAGTGGTTCGAGATGACGGTTGTGCATGAGGCGCCGGTCGGCGGCGAGGTCCCCGAGGTCCCGGCCGATGCCAAGGGGCGGGTCGCCGAGCTCCACGAGCTCCGCGCGCAGGTGCGCCGCGGCCCGAGCGACAAGGCCACCGAGGCCCAGCACGCGAAGGGCAAGCTGACCGCCCGCGAGCGCATCGACCTGCTGCTGGACGAGGGCTCCTTCCGCGAGGTCGAGCCGCTGCGCCGGCACCGCGCCCAGGGCTTCGGCCTGGAGGCCAAGAAGCCGCACACCGACGGCGTGGTCGTCGGCTGGGGCACCGTGCACGGGCGCACCGTGTTCACCTACGCGCACGACTTCCGGATCTTCGGCGGCGCCCTGGGCGAGGCCCACGCGCAGAAGATCCACAAGATCATGGACATGGCCATCGCGGCCGGTGCCCCGCTGGTCTCGCTGAACGACGGCGCCGGCGCCCGCATCCAAGAGGGCGTCACCGCCCTGGCCGGTTACGGCGGCATCTTCCAGCGCAACACCAAGGCCTCCGGCGTCATCCCGCAGATCTCGGTGATGCTCGGCCCGTGCGCCGGCGGCGCCGCGTACTCCCCCGCGCTGACCGACTTCGTCTTCATGGTCCGCGAGACCTCGCAGATGTTCATCACCGGCCCCGACGTGGTCCAGGCCGTGACCGGCGAGAAGATCAGCCAGAACGGCCTGGGCGGCGCCGACGTGCACGCCGGCGTCTCGGGCGTCTCGCACTTCGTCTACGACGACGAGCAGTCCTGCATCGAGGAGGTCCGCTTCCTCCTGTCGCTGCTGCCGCAGAACAACCGCGAGATGCCGCCGTCGGTGGTCAGCGAGGACCCGGTCGAGCGCCGCAACGACAGCCTGCTGGACCTGGTGCCCGTCGACGGCAACCGCCCGTACGACATGCGCAAGGTGATCGAGGAGATCGTCGACCACGGCGAGTTCCTGGAGGTCCACGAGCGCTGGGCCACCAACGTGCTCTGCGTGCTGGCCCGGGTCGACGGCCACGTCACCGGCATCATCGCCAACCAGCCGCAGTCGCTGGCCGGCGTGCTCGACATCAACGCCAGCGAGAAGGCCGCGCGCTTCGTCCAGATGTGCGACGCCTTCAACATCCCGCTGGTCACCCTGCTGGACGTGCCCGGCTTCCTGCCCGGCGTCGACCAGGAGCACGGCGGCATCATCCGGCACGGCGCCAAGCTGCTGTACGCCTACTGCAACGCCACCGTGCCGCGCATCTCGCTGATCCTGCGCAAGGCCTACGGCGGCGCCTACATCGTCATGGACTCCCGCTCCATCGGTGCGGACCTGTCCTACGCCTGGCCGACCAACGAGATCGCGGTGATGGGCGCCGAGGGCGCCGCCAACGTCATCTTCCGCCGCGAGATCAACGGCGCCGACGACCCCGACGCCATGCGCGCCGAGAAGATCAAGGAATACAAGAGCGAGCTGATGCACCCGTACTACGCGGCCGAGCGCGGCCTCGTGGACGACGTCATCGACCCGGCGGAGACCCGCCAGGTGATCGCCTCCGCCCTGGCGATGCTCCGTACCAAGCACGCCGACCTGCCCAGCCGCAAGCACGGCAACCCGCCGATGTAGCAGCGGCACGGTTCGCAGCAGCAGGCCGTACCGAGCACACCACACACCACAGCAACCGGGGGAGAAACCAAGGACATGACCGCTTCCGCCGAACCCCTCGTCCGCATCGTCCGCGGCAGCCTCTCCGACGAGGAGCTCGCCGCCCTGACCGCCGTCCTGATGGCCCGCGCCGCCGTCGCGCAGCAGGCCGCGGCCGCCGCCCAGGTCGAGCCGATCGCCAACTGGCAGCGCCTGGAGCGCCGCCCGGCCTACTACTCGCCGGTGAGCTGGCAGCAGGCCGCCTGACGCCTCCGGGCCCCGGGCCCCGAGAGTCCGACCTCGACGGCCGGGCACCCCCCACGGGGGGCCCGCCGGCGGGGGGGCCGGCCGGGGTGCGCCGGCCGCCGCGGGGCGGGCCCCCCGGG
>NZ_JBHYGR010000013.1:26271-63357 GCF_042738155.1 Kitasatospora sp. NPDC059088
GGCGCCGGTCAGTTTTTTTATACCCCCCCGCGCCGCCGGCCCCGGCCCCCCCGCACCCCCCCCGCGCCGGCCGCCCCCCCCCGGGGCGCCCCCCCCCGTCGGGCTGCCCGGCCGTGCTCCGCCGGCCGCCGCGGCGCGGGCACCCGGGGCCCCCGGCGCCGTTCGTGCCCGTCCGACCGGGCGCGGAGCGGCTCGGTAGGATACCTACCGGACGGTTCACGCCCGTCGCCCCGTCGGCCCCCATAGGATCGGCCGCTGCCGAGGTACAGAACTTTCCAGGGAGGCTGCGATGGCCAGGCAGGCCCGCGCGCTGGCAACCCGCCAGGCGGTACTCCTCGCGGCGGCCGAGGTGTTCGACGAGCGGGGCTACGCCGCCGCCACGATGGCCGAGATCCTGGACCGGGCCGGTGTCACCAAGGGCGCGCTGTACTTCCACTTCCGCTCCAAGGAGGAGCTGGCGCTCGCCGTGATCGAGGGCCAGGGCGCCTGGATCGCCACCTGGGAGCCCTCCTCGGACAGCCCGGTGCAGACCCTGATCGACCTCGGGTACGCGTTCGCCCGCGCGCTCCAGGAGGACCCGCTGGTGCGCGGCAGCATCCGGCTGACGATCGAGCACGGCAGCTTCACCCAGCCGCAGATCGCCGCCTACCAGGGCTGGATGGACCTGGTGGGCGCACTGCTGGAGCGCGCCCGGGAGGCCGGGGACCTCCACCCGGGGGTCGACCTGGTGGCGGCCTCCGGTGTGATCACCGGCGCGGTGACCGGGATCCAGCTGAGCTCCCAGGTGCTGGCCGACCGGCAGGACCTGATCAAGCGGATGGCCGACCTGTGGACGCTGCTGCTCCCGGGCCTCGTCCAGCCGCACGCCCTGGCCCGGCTGAGCGTCGCCGAACGCCGCTGAGCGCCGCTGAGCGCCGCACCGCACGACTGGGCGCCGCCCGGGGCCGGCGGCCCAGCGCGCCCCGGTCGGACCCGACCGGCCCCGGTCAGACCCGGTAGCCCGCGCAGTCGTCCGGCCCCACCAGGGCCGGCAGGGCGGCCGCCCAGAGCTGCCGGACGGCCTCCGGAGCCGGTCGGCCGGGCTCCTCGGCGGCCAGCAGCACCTGGCCGGCCACCACCGCGGTGAGCAGTTCGGCGCAGGCCCGCCGGTCCGCCCCGGGGCGCAGCTCCCCGGCCCGTTCGGCGCGCTCCAGCAGCCGCTGGACGACGGCGGCGAGGCTGCGCCAGGCGGTGCCCGGTCCGGCGCAGCCGTCGGCCGGCCGCAGGCCCTGGCGGCCGAGCCGGACGCCGGCCCGGACCACCACGTCCTCGCGCAGCAACCGGGCCAGCTCGTGCGAGAAGTCGATCAGTGCCTGGACGGCCCGGTCCTCGGTGCGCAGGGCGCGCAGCGCGGCCGCGCCGATCTCCCGTCCGGCGGCGGCCCGCACACCGTCGGCGAGGGCCTGCTTGGAGACGAAGTGGAAGTAGAGGGCGCCCTTGCTCACCCCGGCCCGGCGACTGATGTCGACCAGGCTGGCGGCCTCGAACCCGGCCCCCGCGAAGGTGTCCGCGGCGGCGAGCAGCACGGCCCGCCTGGTCCGCCCCGCGCGTTCCTGCTTGACCACTGATCCCCCCGGACTCCGCCGGACGCGTTCCCCGCCCCACCCGGCCGCTGTCGGCGCGCCCTCGGTCGGAGGCGACGCCTCGCATGCGGAGGGCACTGGCCGAAACCGCATGGTTGGTATCTAATCTAGCGCCTGTGTCGACCCCGCCGTCCAGCGGGGACCACCCCCGCCCAAGGTCTGCCGTCCCCAGTTCAGGCATTCCCGCAGACCAGAGGCCAGGTAGCGTGGTCGGTCCGGGTCTTGCGACGGGCCACCCCCGGCCGCAGAAGACAAACCGGGTGGTATGTATGTTTTGCTGTGGGGCGTCCGTGGCGGGCGCTCGACCGACACCCTGGAGCTGGGGCCAGTCATGCCATTGATCGTAGAGCCGGACGCCCACGGCCCGTACGCCCACCCCGGCACCGGCTACGGCACCCACTCCGGCACCGGCTACGACTTCCACGACCGGACCGTCTCCCGGCACCTGGTGCACCGCGCCTCGGTCTCCGAGGTGTTCCTCACCGGCTGGCAGGCCACCGGCCCGTACGACTTCCTGCTCGGCGCCCAGTGGCCCCGGCTGCACGGCTTCTACCGGCTGCCCGGGGACCGCTACCACGACCCGGTGCTGATGGCCGAGACCGTCCGGCAGGCCGGGCTGCTGATCGGCCACGCCGGCTTCGGGGTGCCGCGCGACCACCACTTCGTCATGGAGGAGCTCGGCTACGCGCTCGGCGAGGCGGGCCTGCCCGGCCTCGCGGTCACCGCCGACCCGGCCTCGCTGATGCTCACCGTCGGCTGCCAGGACGTCCGGATGCGGCACGGCCGGCTGGCCTCGCTGCGGGTGCACGCCGAGGTCACCCGGGACGGCCTGCGGATCGGCCACGGCGACGGCCAGCTGCGGGTGGTCACCCCCGCCTCGTACCGGCGGCTGCGCGGCCCCGGCCGCGGCGCCGCCACCCCGCCGCGCCCACCGGAGCCCGCCGCGCCCGAGCTGGTCGGGCGGGCACAGGCCGCGGACGTGGTGCTCAGCCCGACCCTGCGGCCGGACACCTGGCTGCTGCGCGCCGACGCCGGGCACCCGGTGCTGTTCGACCACGGGCTCGACCACGTGCCCGGGATGCTGGTGCTGGAGGCCGCCCGGCAGGCCGCCCAGCGGCTGCACCACCCCGAGCCGGTGGTGCCGGTCGAGCTGGTGACCGCCTTCGACCACTACATCGAGCTGGACCGGCCGTGCTTCGTCCGGGCCGTCCGCGAGCGGACACCGGACGGCCGCCGCACCCCCGTCCTGGTGCGACTGCTCCAGGACGGGCGGACGGCGGCCGAGTGCCGGCTGCTCACCGAGCCGGTCGACGGTCCGCGGGTGCCGGTCCGGCGGGACGCCTTCGAGGGCCGCCCCACCGCGACCGGCCTGCTGCCGCTGGCGAGCTGAGGCCCGGCGCGAGGTCAGGTGGGCCGGGGTCCGGCGGGTCGGGGGTCAGGCGGCCACCAGCGCGGACGGCCGCCGCCCGGCGTGCATCACGCTGAGGTTGGCCGCCAGCCGGACCGGGTCCTGGGCCAGCCAGAGCCGCAGCGCCGCGCCCAGGGCCGCGCTGGCCGACTCGATCCGGACCTCGGTGATCTGGGCGATCCGGGCCGCGCCGGGCACCAGCAGGTCGGCCAGTGCGGTCGGCAGCCAGACGGTCAGCGCGCACGGCGCGGGCGTCGCGAGGGCGCCCAGCAGCCGGTAGGCGTCCCCCGGCGCGCTGAGCGTGGGGATGATGTCCAGCAGAGCGTCGGCCACCACTTCGGACACGTCGCTCCGGTGTCCCTGGGCGAGCCGTCGGAGCAACATGCGCTCGGCGGCGGTGATTCGGACGGTCAGCATGACCTCGTCGCACTCCATTGCGCGATCTCCTCCTCGTTCCTCCCCGTACCGGCACGGACGGCCGGCACGTCGTACCCCTCTTGCACCTCGGCCCGGCGATCTCGTGCGGAAAGCCGGGCCGGTGGGTGCGTGCCTCCGGTCAGATCCCCGCGTACGAGTGCTTGCCGGTGACGAAGATGTTCACGCCGTAGTAGTTGAAGAGCCAGCAGGCGAAGGCGGCCAGCGCCAGGTAGGCGGCCTTGCGGCCCTTCCAGCCGGCCGTCGCGCGGGCGTGCAGGTAGCAGGCGTAGGCGACCCAGGTGATGAACGACCAGGTCTCCTTCGGGTCCCACTCCCAGTACTTGCCCCAGGCGGCCTCGGCCCAGATCGCGCCCGCGATGATGGTGAACGTCCACAGCGGGAAGACCAGGGCGTTGATCCGGTACGACAGCTTGTCGAAGGTGGACGCGGCGGGCAGCCGGCGCCAGATCGAGGCCGAGGTGCCCAGCGGGCCGGTGGTCAGGCCGGCCGCCATCCGCTTGTCGAAGGAGTCCTTGCCCAGGTAGAGCAGGGTGGCGATGAACGCCGCGTAGAAGGCGCCGCCGCAGAAGATCGCGGTGGAGACGTGGATCGCCAGCCAGTACGAGTGCAGCGCCGGGACGAGCTGCTCGGAGTCGGTGTACAGCACCTGGGTGGCGATGCCGAGGGTCAGCAGCGCCGCGACGGCGACCGGCAGGCCGAGCCAGCGCACGTTCTTCCGCGCGGCCAGCAGCACCAGGTAGGTGGCGGTCATCGTGAAGGCGAAGGCGCAGGAGAACTCGTACATGTTGCCCCACGGCCAGCGGGACACCGAGAGGCCGCGGGCGACGATGCCGCCGCCGTGCAGCAGCAGCCCGAGGACGGTCAGCGAGACCGCGATCCGGCCGGCCAGGTCGGCCTTCTCGCTGGTGCCGGCCGCGCCCGGGCCGTCCTCCTCGTCCTCGCCGCGCCCGCCGGTGACCACCGTCGCACCCTCGCCCGCCAGGACGGTGCGGGTCAGCGTGGTGGTGCCGCCCTTCGCCCCGGCCACGGTGACGGTGACCTTCTTGGCGGCCTTGGGCTCCGCCGCGGCGACGGTCTCGGCCAGGTTGCCGGACTGCTCCTTGGAGCGGACGGCGACCGCGCCCTTGCTACCGAACGTCCACTCGAACATGTGGGCGAACATGGCGATCGTGTAGACCGCCATCGCCGAATAGATCAGCTTGTTGGAGAGGTCGGCCAGCTGTGGGTCGACTCCCGAGGCGAGGTGCACCGTCTACTCCTTGGAGTTCTGGTCGGCAGGGGCTGTGGGGTCTTCTGCTGCGGGGTCTTCCGGCGCTTCGTCGGCTTCCTGGTCCTCCTCCGACGCCGGGGCGTCGTCCTGGAGGTCCACCGCGAGTTCGGCCAGCTCCTCGGCGATCTTCGCCGACTCGCTGCGGGCCAGGCCGGCCAGCTCCACCTGGGTGCCGCCGCCCGGCAGGGCCACCGCCCGCACCCAGATCCGGCGGCGCTGGATGAACAGCGAGCCGATCAGGCCGAGGATCGCCAGCACCGCGCCGGTCAGCGCGATCTCGTTGCCGGGGCGGTGCGAGACGTTGAAGCTCGCCCACTGCTTGTAGCCCTCGAAGGTGACGGTGCCGTAGCCGTCCGGCAGGGTCCAGCCCTGGCCGGGCTTGAGCAGGGCCTTGGCCGGCTGGCCGTCCTGCTGCAGCTGGGTGAGCTTGGAGGTGTTCAGCTGGTAGATGTTCTGCGGCAGGCCGGAGTCGGTGCCGAGGTCGCCGGCGAAGGCGTTCAGCACCAGCTCGGGGGCGGCGTCGCCGGGGAACAGCGAGACCGGGCCGGTGCCGGCGAAGCTCAGCGGGGCGGTCGGCAGGAAGAAGCCGGAGAAGCCCAGCTGGGTCTTGGTGCCGTCCGGGCCGACGCCGTAGTCGGAGGCCTTCACCACGCCGGTCGAGGTCAGGTTGGCGTCCTGTGGCAGGAACGGCACGACGTCGTGGTAGACCACGTCGCCCTTGCCGTTCTTCACGGTGATCACCGGGGCGTAGCCGTGGCCGATCAGGAAGACCTTGCTGCCGCCGATCTCCAGCGGGTGGTTGACCTCGATCGTGCCCTTCTTCACCTTCGACTCGTCGCTGCCCTCGTAGTACTCCACGTTCGCGGTGAACTGGCGGGCGGCGCCCATCTGGTCACCGGTGTTCTGGAACTTCGAGGTGAAGTTCTCGAGCTTGAGGTAGAAGGGGTCGAGGTCCTGGTTGCCGTAGAACCGGGTGCCGGTGAAGTCGTCGAGCTGGGTGATGGTGTTGGAGTAGCCCTGGCCCTCGACCATCAGCTTGCCGCCGGTGCCGGAGGCCAGGCTGGCCCAGGCGAAGCCGCCGAGCAGCGCGAACAGCGACAGGTGGAACAGCAGGTTGCCGACCTCGCGCAGGTAGCCCTTCTCGGCGGCCACCGAGCCGCCGGACAGGTTCGCCCGGAAGCCGCGCTTGCGCAGCAGCCGGTGGGCGGCCGCGTTCACCTGCTCCGGCTCCGCCCCGGTGCGCCAGACCGCGTACACCGGCATCCTGGTCAGGTTGCGCGGGGCGGCCGGGGGCTGGGAGCGCAGCACGCCGACGAACTGCCAGGTGCGCGGGATGATGCAGCCGGCCAGCGAGACGAACAGCAGGATGTAGATCGCGGAGAACCAGACCGAGCTGTAGACGTCGAACAGCTGGAGCTTCTCGTAGATCGGCGCGACCGCGGTGTGCTGCGCCTTCCAGGTCTGCACCTTGAACTGGTTCTGGCCGTTCTGCGGGATCAGCGAGCCCGGGATGGCGGCCAGCGACAGCAGGAACAGCAGGATCAGGGCGACCCGCATCGAGGTCAGTTGGCGCCACATCCAGCGCGCCCAGCCGAGCACCCCTATGCCGGTCGGTCCCTCGGACTCGACCGGCGCGGTGCTGAGCCGTTCGGCGGCGGCGGCGTCGTCCGGCGCCGGGGGCAGCTCGGTATCGGTCGTGGTCTTGCTCACGGTCAGATTCCGATCTGGGAGTCGGCGGTCCAGGACTGCAGTTCGCTCATCCAGGAATCCCAGATCCCGGTGACGAGCAGCAGACCGACCGCGACGAGCATGCCGCCACCGATCCGCATCACGAGCGGGTAGTGCCGCTTGACCCACCCGAAGGCGCCCAGCGCCCGGCGGAAGGCCAGCGCGGCCACGATGAACGGTACGCCGAGGCCCAGGCAGTAGAAGGTCATCAGCAGGGCCCCGCGCGCCGCGTCCGCCTGGTTCAGCGACAGCGTCTGGACGGCCGCCAGGGTCGGGCCGATGCAGGGCGTCCAGCCGACGCCGAACACCATGCCCAGCAGCGGCGCGCCGAGCAGGCCGACGGCCGGGCGGCGGTGCGAGCGCACCTCGCGCATGCTCAGGCCGGGCACCAGGCCCATGAAGGCCAGGCCCATCACCACGGTCAGCGAGCCGAGCACGATCGCGATGGCCCGCTTGTGCTCCTGCAGGGTGTTGCCGAACTGGCCGAACAGCGCCCCGCCGGAGACGAAGACCACGGTGAAGCCGAGGATGAACAGGGTCGCCCCGAGCAGCATCCGGCCGCGCTTGGCGCCGCGGGCGTCCGCGAGGTCGGCGGCGGAGAAGCCCGTCACGTACGACAGGTAGCCGGGCACCAGCGGCAGCACGCAGGGCGAGAAGAACGAGACCAGCCCGGCCGCGAGCGCGACCGGCGCGGCGGCGAGCAGCGCCCCGCTCTGGACCGTGGTGAAGGTGTCGGCCAGCGGGAGGGCGGCGGCGTTCAGCGGCCCACTCACTGCTGCTGCTCCGCGACCACCGGCTGGACGATCGACTCCAGCGCCTCCTGGGTCGTCCCGCCGACGGCGCGGGCGGCCAGCTTGCCGTCGCGGTCGACGACCAGGGTGGTCGGGATGGACTGCGGGTTGAGGCTGCCCTTGGGGAACTTGAGCAGCTGGGTGCCGGCCGGGTCGAAGATGCTCGGGAAGGAGACGCCCTGCTCCTGCTCGAAGCGGACGGCGTTGGTCTTGTCGGTGTCCCGGGTGTTGATGCCCAGGAACTGGACGCCCTTCTCCTTGTACTCGTCCGCGACAGCCTGGAGGTTCTTCGCCTCGGCCCGGCACGGACCGCACCAGGAGCCCCAGACGTTCAGCACCACGACCTTGCCGCGGTAGTCGGAGAGCTTGACCTGGTTGCCCTCCAGGGTCTCCCCGGAGATGTCCGGCGCGTCCCCGCGCTTGCCGGTGTCCGCCTTCGACAGGTTGGTCCCCTTGACGGTCACGAACCCGACCTGCCCCTCGCTGCTGCTCGACGAGCCCGAGGAGGAACAGCCGGTGAGGACGAGCGCAGCGGCGGCGACTGTGGCGGCGGCTGCGGCGACACGGGGACGGGGGCGCGTCATGGCAGACATGTGAAAAGTTTCGCATGGAGTTCCGAGCGGGTTCGCCGGGGTCCTACCTTGCGCGTCGCACACCCTCTGACCTGCGAAGACTTCGGGCCACCCGACTTTCGTCAGGTGACCCGAAGTCATACTTACGCACCGCTTACGGGCCTCAGGCGCCGAAGCTCCTGCCCACCGGCTTGTCGCCCTTGCGGCCCTTGCCGACCAGGTGCGCCGGCAGCAGGTCACGGGCCGGCTCGCGGTACCCGACCGAGACGATGCTGTCGCCCTCGAAGGTGAAGCTGGTCAGCGAGGCCAGCGAGCACTGCCGGTTGCGCGGGTCGTGCCAGAGCCGGCGGCGCTCCACGAAGGAGCGGAGGATCCAGACCGGCAGCTGGTGGCTGACGCAGACCGCCTCGTGCCCGCGGGCCGCGTCCCGGGCGGCGCCGAGCGCGCCCATCATCCGCACCACCTGGTCGAGGTACGGCTCGCCCCAGGAGGGCTTGAACGGGTTGGTCAGGTACTTCCAGTAGCCCGGGTTGCGCAGCGAGCCGTCGCCGACGCCGAAGGTCTTGCCCTCGAAGACGTTCTCCGCCTCGATCAGCCGCGGGTCCACCGCGACCTCCAGGCCGTGCGCCTTGGCGATCGGCTCGGCGGTCTCCTGGGCCCGCTCCAGCGGGGAGGCCACCACGTGGGTGATGTCCCGCCCGGCGAGGTCCTCGGCGACCCGGTCGGCCATCTGGCGGCCCAGCTCGGACAGGTGGTAGCCCGGCAGGCGGCCGTACAGCACGCCCTCCGGGTTGTGCACCTCACCGTGGCGCATCACGTGGACGACGGTGATCTCTTTGGCGCTCACTTCTCAACTGCTCCTGTGGTCTGGAGGGGGCTCAGGCCGTGGCGGCGGCAGCGGCGCGGGCCGCGGCCGGCAGCGCGGCGGCGATCCGCTCGATCGCCCGGGCGTCGTGGGTCGCCGAGACGAACCAGGACTCGAAGGCGGACGGCGGCAGGTAGACGCCCTCGGCCAGCATCGCGTGGAAGAAGGCGGTGTAGCGGAACGCCTCCTGGGTCTTCGCCTGGTCGTAGTTCGTGACCTGCGCCTCGGTGAAGAACACCGAGAACATGTTCCCGGCGGTCTGCAGCCGGTGCGCCACGCCCTCCTTGGTGAGCGCCTCGGAGACCAGGCCGGAGATCTCGGCGGAGACCTCGTCCACCGTCGCGTACACCTCGTCGGTGCAGCCGCGCAGCTGGGCCAGGCCGGCCGCGGTGGCGACCGGGTTCCCGGACAGGGTGCCCGCCTGGTAGACCGGGCCGGCCGGGGCCAGGTGGGCCATCACGTCGGCCCGGCCGCCGAAGGCCGCGGCCGGGAAGCCGCCGCCCATGACCTTGCCGAAGGTCAGCAGGTCCGGCGCCCAGCCCTCGTGCGCCGCCTCCAGGCCGTACCAGCCGGCCTTGGAGACGCGGAAGCCGGTCATCACCTCGTCGGAGACGAACAGCGCGCCGTTGTCCCGGCAGAGCCGGGCCAGGCCGGCGTTGAAGCCGGGCAGCGGCGGGACGACGCCCATGTTGCCGGGCGAGGCCTCGGTGATCACACAGGCGATCTCGCCCGGGTGGGCGGCGAAGGCCTGCTCGACGGCGGCCAGGTCGTTGTACGGCAGCACGATGGTGTCGCCGGCCTGGGCGCCGGTGACGCCCGGGGTGTCCGGCAGGCCGAAGGTGGCCACGCCGGAACCGGCGGCGGCCAGCAGCGCGTCCACGTGACCGTGGTAGCAGCCGGCGAACTTGACCACCTTCGCCCGGCCGGTGAAGCCGCGGGCGAGCCGGATCGCGGACATGGTGGCCTCGGTGCCGGAGGAGACCAGGCGGACCTGCTCGACCGGGGCCACCCGGGAGACGATCTCCTCGGCCAGCTCGACCTCGCCCTGACCGGGCGTGCCGAAGGAGGTGCCGCGGGAGACCGCCCGCTGGACGGCCTCGATCACGGCCGGGTTCGCGTGGCCGAGGATCATCGGACCCCACGAGCACACCAGGTCGACGTACTCGCGGCCGTCGGCGTCGGTGAGGTAGGGGCCGGTGCCGGACACCATGAAGCGCGGTGTGCCGCCGACCGCGCGGAAGGCGCGCACCGGGGAGTTGACGCCGCCGGGCGTGACCACGGAGGCGCGATCGAACAGCGACTGGGACTGGGGGGCTTCGTAGGGGTAGCTCACGGGAGACATGGTCTCAAATCGTGTCCTTGGGCTCTGCATGTCCGGCCCGATCATCTGGAACGATGATCCGGGCACCGTTGTCTGTACGGTTGTCCCTGACGGTCGCCCGTGGCGGTGGTGTACGGGCGGGGCCGCTGGTTGTTCCGTCACACGGACCAGTCAGACTGTGTGCACAGAGTGCGCGAGCGCTCCGGTTGTGTACAGGGGTGTGGAGAGGACTGCTGTGTGCCGCTGGTGGGTACGGCCCGCGAGTAGGCACGGCGGCGAATGACGGTAAGGAGCACGGCCGGCGGGACGCCGGACGTGCGGGGGTCTGTCGATTCCGGCGAGTTCCGGTGAGGATGGTCCGAGTGTCCGAGGCGCAGGACGGGTTCGACGAGGCAGCGGGTGGCCCCCGCAGGCCCGCCGAGACCGCACGCGGGGGTACGGGAGCGGGTACGGGTCGTGGTCGTCGCGGCGGCGAGAGGCGGGGTGAGGGACACGTGGGGGTGACGTACAAGTACTTCGGCGCACCGGACCGCGCCACCGCCGCCAGAGTCCCCACCGCCCTCGGCCCGGGCGGGCTGGGCCTGGACGCCGGCGAACTCGGCGCGCTGGGGCGGCTCGGCGACCTGATGGAGACCAGCGGCTCCCCCACCGGCCACCTCTCCACCAAGATCAAGCCGGAGACCATGAGCGCCATGGTCCTCACCGGCATCCAGGGCGTCCCGCTGCACCAGGTGCCGCCGCTGGAACTCGTCGTGCTGCACCCCGACTACGCGGTCGTCCAACTCCCGCACAACGTGGTCGAGCCGCTACGCAAGGCGGACGAGACCGAACTCGGCGCGGCCGCCTTCATCTGGTCCACCGTCCCGGACCGCCGCGGACCGCGCGACGCCTTCGTGATCTACAGCATGCTGCACGAGTGGCAGGACTTCGCCAACCGGCTGCACGACGCCGGGCACCAGCTGTACTGCCTGGTCTGGCCCTGAGCGCACCGCGCCCGGCTCGCTGAACGCCGCTCGGGGCAAGGGTGGTTGACGGTCCGTCGATTTCCCCTGACCCGGGATCGGCTCCCCGGGCGGGTCAGCCGCGGGAGCGGCGGGCCCGTCGGACGGTGCGTTCGCTCTCGACCGGCTCCGCCAGGTGCCCGTCCACCAGGCGGGACAGGGCCGAGACGAAGACCTCCTGCTCGGGCCGCGGCAGCGCCTCCAGCACCTCCCGGTGGACCCGGTCGGCGATCGCGGTGCCCTGCTCGACGGCGCGTTCGCCCGCCTCGGTGACCGAGATGATCCGCGCCCGGCGGTCGGTGGCGGACGGGCGGCGCTCGGCCAGGCCCGCCTTCTCCAGCTCGTCGACGGTGACCACCATGGTGGTCTTGTCGAGGTCCGCCAGCTCGGCCAGCTGGATCTGGGTGCGCTCGGTCTCCTGCGCGTGGAACAGCACGCCGTACGCGCGCGGGGTGATCCCGAGCTCGGTGAAGGCGGCCGCCATCCGAGTCGCCAGCACGTGGCTCGCGTGGTCCAGCAGGCCGGAGATGTCGCGGATCTGGCGCACGGGCGGGGTCGTCGTCATACGTCCGAGATTAGCAACGGCCCGTCTGCTGCCGGATGATCCCGTAGCCAACCAACATCGGGGTTACGGGATACCCAACTCGAACAGCGCATAGCCCGCGTACCAGCCCGCCGCGATCACCGGCATCGCGAACAGCCCGACCAGCGAGGAGGTCCGCACCTTGCGCAGCGCCACCGCCAGGCCGATGCACAGCGGGAAGGCCGGCAGCAGGTAGCGGGAGATGTTGCCGAAGATCTGGTTGCTGCTCAGCGCCGTGAAGACGGTCAGCGCGGTGAAGACCCACAGCACCAGCGGCGGACGGGCCCGCGCCAGCAGCACCAGCAGGCCGGGCAGGGCGATCAGCAGGGCGATCGCGATCAGGTCCGGCACCGGATTGGACTGCCAGAAGTCCCAGTGGCCGGTGATCACGTCCATCACCGTGCGCACGGTGGAGGCGCCGAAGTCGAAGTAGCGGTTCCAGGCGCCGCGCTGGAGCTTGAAGTAGCCGCCCCAGTCGCCCATCCGCCAGCCCACCCAGGCGACGTAGCCGAACAGGCCCCACGGGGTGATCAGCATCGCGGTCAGCGGGCGGGCCACCCCGTCGGTGCGGCGCACCAGGGCGACCAGCGCGGCGATCGACACCGCCGCGATCAGCGCGGCCGCCGTCGGCCGGTTCAGGCCCGCGACCAGGGCCAGCAGCCCGGCCGCGAGCCAGCGGCGGGTCATCACGCAGTAACAGGCCCAGGCGGACAGCGCGACGAACAGCGAGTCCGAGTAGACCGCCCACTCCACGCCCGAGCCCGGGAACAGGCCCCAGACCACCGCGGCGATCACACCGGCCCGGAACCCCGCGAGCCGCTCCGCGATCGCGAAGATCCCGGCCGCGGCGACCAGCGAGGCGAGCACCGAGACCGCTATCCCGGAGCCGTACGGGCCGAGGCCGGTGACCGCGCCGACCAGCCGCATCAGCCACGGGTAGAGCGGGAAGAAGGCGGAGGAGTTCTCGTAGTAGGTGGCCAGCGGGAACCCGTGCAGCTCGATCAGCTGCGGGTCGTAGCCGTTCTCGGCGATCCGCTGGTACCAGACGCCGTCCCAGGTGCCCAGCACGTCCCAGGAGTGGGCGCCGCCGCCCCGGCCGGGCTGCTTCTTCAAGTAGTCGCCGGTGTGCTCCAGCAGCATCAGGAACACGGTCAGGCCGATCGCCTTGACCACCGCATACGCGCCCAGCGCGGGCGCGAAGCGGTCCACCAGCGCCATGAACCGGCCGGGCGTACGGTCCGCCCGCTCCTCGACCGGCTCCCCCGGCCCGGCCACCGGAGCGGCGCTGGACGGTTCGGTGCTGGACGACTCGGTGCTCGATGCCGTGCTCATCTGCTCTGGGTACTCCCCGCCCCGCTCATGGTGCGCGCGGCTCCGGCGCAACGACGTTCCGGAGAGCCTACGGCACACCCCCGCACCCCACCCCGCCCCCGCCCGCCCCGGAAAACCCGTGGCGCCCGGCCGCCGCCGCCCCCGACGATGCCCGCATGCCGCTCCAGCCGCCGAAGCACCAGATCCGGGCGCTCCACACCGCTGACACCCTCACCGTCTACCAGGCCTTCCCGCCGGCGATCGCCGAACCGGCGGCGGCCGAGGGGCGGTTCCCGGAGGCGTTCCAGCGGGACCGGATGACCTGGATCAAGCCCTCGTTCCTCTGGATGATGCACCGCAGCGACTGGGGCCGGAGCCCCGGCCAGGAGCGGGTGCTGGCCCTGGAGATCAGCCGCGAGGGCTTCGACTGGGCGCTGGAGCGGGCCGTGCTGAGCGGCTACACCGGGCGGGTGCACGCCTCGCAGGCGGCCTGGAAGCGGGAGCTGCGGCAGAGCCCGGTGCGGGTGCAGTGGGATCCGGAGCGCGGGCCGGACCTGCGGGCGCTGGAGTGGCGGACGATCCAGGTCGGGCTGCGCGGCGAGGCGGTGCGGCGCTACGCGGACGAGTGGATCCGGGGCATCACGGACGTCACGGCGCTGGCGGACCGGGTGCGGCGGGAGCGGGATGCCGCGCTGTTGCCGGTGGAGACGGCCTACCCGCTGGGTGCGGCCGCCGCCGCCCGGGTGGGGGCGGCGGCGGGCTGAGGTCGGCTGGGGTCAGCTGTGGAGGTAGACGATGCCGAGTTTGGTGAGCTGCCAGAGCTGGGTGGGGGCGCCGGTGTCGGTGGCGAGTTCGACGTAGGGGTTGCCCTTGGCGTCGAGGGTGGCGCCGGCCGCCAGGACCTTGGTCGGGTCCGCCGAGTCGGCGATCCGGTAGTTGCCGTTGCCGGCCGGTGTGAACACCCAGTGCTGGTTGGCGCCGCCGTTGCAGCCCCACTGCTGGATCCGGGTGCCGGGCGCGGTGGAGGCCGCGTTGGCGTCCAGGCACATGCCGCGGTTGCCGCTGAAGTCCAGCTCGTAGCTGCCGCCGGCCTTCGCCTCCAGGACGAAGGACTGGTTCAGTCCGCCGGTCGCCGGGTAGCTGATGGCGGCCCGGCCGTTGGTGGAGTCGCCGTAGCTGCCGCCGCCGGTGAGGTCGAGGGCGTTGCCGGTGGCCGCGTTGGTGAGCTGGTACCAGGAGCCGTCCTCGGGGGTGTCACCGAAGGGCTTGCCGGGGGTGAGCGGCTGGATCGAGGTGGTGTTCTGCTGGTTGAGGGTGCAGTACGCCTCCGTCTGGTCCGGCTTGGCGAAGAACTGGCCGAGGCAGACGCCCTCGCCGCGGTAGCCGGCCACCCGCAGGTGGTACGACTGACGGACCATGTTCATGCACAGCCCGGGGATGCCGATCTGCGAGTCGCAGCCGTTGCGGGCCCACTCGGAGAGGTTGATGACGTCACCGTTGCTGTACTCGTACGGCGAACTCGTCCACTCCGCGCAGACCTCGTGCCCGAAGGCGACCCGCCGCTGGTCCAAGTACCGGACGCCGGGCACCTGTTCGGCCGCGCCGCGGAGCGCGTCGCTGAGCGTGGGGACCACCAGGTTGTGGCCCCAGGCGAGGTCCTCGGGGAAGGCCGGGCAGCCGTCGGCGATCTTGCCGAGGTAGTCGTTGCGCCGGATGTCCGGGGTGATCGGGTTGAAGTACGACTGGTAGACCAGCTGGTACGAGGAGTCGGCGTAGCCGGCCCGGCGCATGGTCTGCCGGATGTTCTGCAGCGCGGCGACCACCTTGGGCTGGACCGCCTTGGCCCGCCGGCGGATCTCGTCGCTGCCGATGGTGTCCCGGCAGCCCTGGTCCTTGGGGATCGGGAAGTACTGCGCGAGGCAGTGCATCATGATGCCGCTGAAGTCGAAGTCGTCGTTGGCGCCGATGGTGACGACGACCATCTTGACGTCGTACTTGGCCGCCGTGTCGGCGAGTTTGACGTCCTGTTTGGGCTCGCCGAAGTCGCCGCTGCCACCGCCGGTGATCTTGGCCAGTTCGGGGTCGCTGACCAGGTCGCCGGTCTGGGCGCCGGAGCAGGCCAGGTCGATCGGGGTGACCCCGGGGATGTCGGTGGTGAAGATCTCCGACTTGGGGTGCCGGTGGCAGTAGTTGGTGGAGGTGTCGGTCTCCGGGAAGTAGCCGTCGTTGGTGTCGGTGCCGGCGCCCTCCCCGGAGATGGCGCTGTCGCCGAGGGCGACGATCGCGGCCGGGCGGGTGGGCGCCGGGGCGGGGGCCGGGGCGCTGTCGGCGAACGCGGCGGGGGCGCCGGCCAGGCCGAGGGTGGCGACGAGGACGCCGGTGGCGAGCAGTGCGGCGGACCGGGACGAGCCCGTTCGCGCCCGCCGCGCAGCGGGGGTGCGGAACCTGATCACACGCGACTCCTTGCGGGGGTGGGGGCCGCCCGGCCCGTGCTGCCGGGCGGTGCGGGGCAAGAGAGGTGCCGAAAAGGTGAGCAGGTCTCACATTCTAGGTACTGACAAGTAGTGCAACAAGGCTCGTGACAGCACCGGGAAACCGCCCCCGGAACGGCGGCGGCACGGGAGGGCACGAGCGGACCCGGAAGGACCCGGGAGAGCACGAAAAAAGAGCCGCCGTTCCGCGCCCCAGGAGGGAAGCACGGAACGGCGGCTCTCACCGGCCGAACCGGGGGTGGGTTCAGCCCACGTTGGCGCAGTGGTTGCCGAACGCCGGGTTCAGCAGACCCACGATGTCGACGCTGTTGCCGCACAGGTTGACGGGAACGTGCACCGGGATCTGGATCTGGTTGCCCGAGATGACGCCGGGGGAACCCGCAGCGACACCCTCGGCGCCGGAGCTGGCCATGGCGGTGCCGGCGCCGGCGGCCACGATGCCCACCACGGCCGCGCCGACGGCGGCGGTCTTCTTGATGCTCATGCGAGCCTCCTGACTGTTCATACAGAGATGCACGGGGAGTGCGACATCTAGAACGACACCCGTCCGGAGCGGTTGCGACGGTGCCCGCACTGTCACCCGTCTGGAGCAATCCGGCCGCCGACCGGCATTCGGGTGATCACCGGTCCGGACCGTTTCCCCTCGCGTGCTGCCTCGTTCTCCCTCACGAAGACGATCCACCAGGCCCTGCTCACACGAATCGAGTACCGCCCATGCGCAGCTCGCCCACGGCCACGTCGGCACCGCGGCCCACGGCGGGCCGGTCGACGTGGCGGGCCCCCCAGAACCCGGCGTTCGGCGACACCGCCTGAACGCCTGACCGGGAATTCCCGGTCGCACCTCTGTCCGGACCGTTCCCGGCCGTGCGGGAAATGTTCGCGAGGTACCGGAAGAACGCGGCGGCTGCGTCGACGCCCGAGCCACGGGCGCAACACGCCGGTGTGCGCCGCCGGAGTGACAAACACGGCAATCCCTGAACCGTTCGGGTGAGTATTCGTGCTCGCCCGTTTCCCGACATTCCCCTTGCGTCGGGCAGAAATCGGAGGAACAGACATGCGTAACCTCAAGAAGGCCGCCATCCTGTCGCTGGCCACCACCGGCCTGGTGCTCGGTGCCGCGGGCGGCGCGTTCGCCAGCTCGGGCGCCCAGGGTGTGGCCGCCGGCTCCCCCGGCGTGCTCTCCGGCAACCAGATCCAGGTGCCGATCCACATCCCGCTGAACGTCTGCGGCAACACCGTCAACGTGATCGGCCTGCTGAACCCGGCGTTCGGCAACTCCTGCGCCAACGTCGGCTGAACCCGCGGTCGCCGACCCGGCGACAGCTGATTCACCGAGCCCGTGCCGCGCCCCGCAGCGCCGGGGCGCGGCGCGCTCCACCCGTGTGTGATCGAGGAGATCAACCCCCATGCAGAACGTGAAGAAGGTCGCCGTCCTCTCCGCCGCCGCTGCCGGCCTGGTGATGGGCGCGGCGGGCTCCGCCGCCGCCAGCTCGGGCGCCGAGGGCGTGGCCGCCGGCTCCCCGGGTGTCGCCTCCGGCAACCAGATCCAGGTCCCGGTGCACATCCCGATCAACCTGTGCGGCAACTCCATCGACGTGATCGGCCTGCTGAACCCGGCCTTCGGCAACAGCTGCGCCAACGTCGAGATGCACCCGCAGCCCGCGGACGACTGCTGATCCCCGATCGGCACGCGTTTCGGCCGTCCTGCCCCCCGACCAGCCGGCCGGGGGGCAGTTCGGTTTCTCCGGACGGGACGTCCGGATGCTCAGGGCCCCTCCCTCGGGTTCCGCCGGGCCGGGCCGCACTCCACCGAAGGGTGAACCGCATGGTTTCGAAGAAGGGCGGGGCCGGGCTGGCCGCCGCCGTGGGCGCCGTGGTGCTGCTCGGCGCGGGTTCGGCGCAGGCCGCTCCCGCCGCCGGGCAGGAGCCCGCCGCGGGCCCGGCCACGCTGGCGAAGACCGACGTCGGGCAGGCGCTGAACGGGACGACGGCCGGCCTCGGCTACGGCGTCGCGCCGATCAAGAGCCTGCGCCTGGACCCGTGGGCCAACTCCTCGGCCGACGTGCTCAACAACGGGGCGACCGTCCGGCCGGACCAGGGCCTGGCCCCGGTGGGCACCGGCACGCTGACCGGACCGCTGAGCGCGGGCGGCGGGGTCAAGGACCTCCCGCTGGTGGGCGGGCTCTCCGGCGTCCTGCCGGGCTGACCGCGGACGCGCCGGAGCCCGGCACCCCTCCTGGTGGCCAGGGGTGCCGGGCTCCGGCGCGTCGGGCGGCAGCCCGGAGCCGGGCTCAGTGCCGGGCGCAGTGCCGGGCTCGGAGCCGGGCTCGGAGCTGGGCTCAGAGCTGGGTGAGGTCGGCCAGGCCGCTCTGCTGGACGAGGCCGGTGACGGTCGAGGTCGCCGTGCCGGTCGCGTCGGTCTGCCCCAGGACGCCGGTGGCGGTGGCGGTGGTGGTGTTGGCCAGGTCGTTCGCCTCGTCGGCGACGGAGAGCCGGCTCTCGTCGCCGCCCAGGCTCGCGGTGGCCCCGGGGACGGTCTGCACGGCGCCGGGCACCAGGTGCGGGTCCACCTCGTCCACCCGGAGCCGGCCGTCGGCCAGCTGGCCGGTGCCGTCGTGCACCAGGGAGAGCGGCTTGCCCACGTCCAGGCCGGGGGTCTTGGCCTGGAGCGGCGCGGCCGGGGCCTCCAGCAGCACCTCACCGAGGTCGGCACCCTGGTCGACCAGCGGCAGCGGCAGCTGGGCCTTGGCGCTCGGGCCGACCTTGCCGGTGGCCAGCTGGGGCACCAGGTGGTCCGGGAGCAGCCCGTTGTCGGTGGTCCGGCCGGCCACCGGCGGCATGAGCAGGGAGGTGGGGATGCCGGCCGTGACGTGGCTGCCGAGCGGGGTGAGCGGTACGTCCGCCGGGACCTGCTGGGTGGCCAGCTTGTCCTCCAGGGCTCCGACCTGGTCGGGGCTGACCGGGGCGGCGGAGGCCGCTCCCTGGGAGGCGAGCACGCCCGCACCGACCGCCAACAGCATCGCGCCGGCCCGCTTGGAGAACTTCATGCTTTTCACCGTTCCTTCGGGGAGGGCTGCGGGGCCGCAGCCGGAAAGCAATCTGCGCAACGAGTGACCAGGAGTTCGGATTGCGGGCGTTAACCGATTCGGCGTAATAATCCGACCGGAAACCACCCTCGGACGCGCCTCCCGGACTCTTTTCAAAAATCCCCGTAACCTTCCGTGCCGTCATTCTTTGATCTGGACGTCAGTGACTGCAGACCGGGTCTGAGCGTCCGACGCGTTGCTACGCACGGAAACCGAAAGCATTTCAGAGAGGGATCTCCCCATGATCCAGAAGTCCTTCGCCGCCGCCGGCCTGGCCGTCGCCGCGCTCGCCGGCGCCGCCGCTCCCGCTTCGGCCATCGGTGACGCGGACGGCTCGGCCGCCTCCATCGAGGGCAACGGCGGCACCAACTTCACCGGGACGGTCGGGAACAACAGCCCGAACTTCCACTTCCTGGACAACGCGAACGTCTGCCTCCCCGAGATCCACAACATCGCCGTCGGCGTTCTCGGTGTGGCCGTCCCGGTCGAGGTCCCGATCGCCAACAGCGGTGGCAAGCAGTACTGCACCCAGGGCCAGGGCACCCAGAGCCACGGCGACGCGGGCGTGTCCCACCTGGTCGGCTGACGTTCCCCCAGCCCACCTCCGCACCACCCCCTGAACCACCCTCGAATCGCTCCCCGATTCACCCTTGAGAGGAAAACCGGAAATGATCAAGAAGTCCCTCGCCGCCGCCGGCCTGGCCGCCGCCGCCATCGCGATGTCCGCCGGCTCGGCTTCCGCCATCGTCGACTCGGACGGCGCCGCCACCTCCGTCCAGGGCAACGGCGGCACCAACCAGACCGGCACCCACGGCAACGGCAGCCCGAACTTCCACACCCTGGACAACGCGAACATCTGCCTGCCGGAGGTCCACAACATCGCCGTCGCCGTCGTCGGCGTCGCGGTTCCGGTCGAGGTGCCCGTCCTGAACAGCACCCCGAAGCAGATCTGCAACGTCGGCCAGAACACCCAGTCCTCGGGCGACGCGGGTGTCTCGCACCTGATCGGCTGATCAAGGGGCACGGCACGGACGGAGGGCCCGGGGAGGAGAAGCTCCCCGGGCCCTCCGGGCTTGGCAGACAAGAGTCACAGCACCAGTCAGAGGACGGGCGCCCCGGGCGCCCCCACAGAGAGGGCAGATCCATGAAGAGCACGCTGGCCAAGGCCGCCCTGACCGCCACCGCCGCGCTCGCGCTCGCCGGTGCCGCCACCCCGGCGTTCGCCCACGTCGGCCTGGTGGGCGGCGGCGGCATCGTCGCCTCCGGTGACCACCCGTTCGTGGCCGGTGGGGGCTTCGGCGTCGGCCACACCACCGACGTCGTCGCCGGCGGCTTCGCCGAGGGTGCCGCCACCTCGACCGACCTGATCGGCGGCGGTGGGGGCTTCGCGCACATCAAGGGCTGGAAGTAGCAACGAGGAAGGCCGGGCCGCTCCCCGCGGGGGGAGCGGCCCGGCCTTCTGCTGTACCGGGCTCAGCCCTGCTTGAGCATCCCTGCGGCCTCGACCGCCCAGTAGGTGAGGATCTGCTCGGCGCCGGCCCGGCGGATCGAGGTGAGCGTCTCCAGGATGGTGCGCTCCCGCTCGATCCATCCGTTGGCGGCGGCGGCCTCCACCATCGAGTACTCGCCGGAGATCTGGTACGCGGCCACCGGCACCGGCGAGGCGTCGGCGACCTGCCGCAGGACGTCCAGGTACAGCATCGCGGGCTTGACCATCACCAGGTCCGCACCCTCGGCGAGGTCCAACTCCAGCTCGCGCAGCGCCTCGCGGGCGTTCGCCGGGTCCTGCTGGTAGCTCTTGCGGTCGCCCTTGAGCGATGAGTTGACGGCCTCGCGGAACGGCCCGTACAGCGCGGAGGCGTACTTGGCGGTGTAGGCGAGGACGCTGACGTCCTGGTACCCGGCCGCGTCCAACGCCCGCCGGACGACGCCGATCTGACCGTCCATCATCCCCGACGGGCCGACCATGTGGACGCCGGCCTCGGCCTGGACCACGGCCATCTCGGCGTAGCGCGCCAGGGTCGCGTCGTTGTCCACGCTGCCGTCCTCGGCCAGCACGCCGCAGTGGCCGTGGTCGGTGAACTCGTCCAGGCAGAGGTCGGACATGACCACCAGCCGGTCGCCGACCTCGGCGACCACGTCGCTGATGGCCCGCTGGAGGATCCCGTCCGGATTGGTGCCCTCGGAGCCGACGGCGTCCTTCACCTCGGGCAGGCCGAACAGCATGATGCCGCCGACTCCCGCCTCGGCGGCCTCCACCGCGGCCTTGCGCAGGCTGTCCCGGGTGTGCTGGACCACGCCGGGCATCGCGGCGATCGGCTTGGGCTCGCTGATGCCCTCGCTGACGAAGGCGGGCAGGATCAGCTCCGCCGGGTGCAGCCGGGTCTCGGCGACCAGTCGGCGCATCGCCGGGCTCTGCCGCAGTCGACGGGGGCGAACGTACGGGAATTCAGCGGACACGGCTTCTCTCTCCGAACGGTTGTGCAGTGCTGGGGGCGACGAACCGCCGCCCCCAGCACCATAGTTGAGGGATCTCAGCGGGCCTTGCGGCGGGATCCCGGACGGCGCTCGCTGGGCCGGTAGACCGGCTCGCCCGCGGCCGTCGCGGTGTCCCGGCGCTTGGCGCCGAAGTCTGCCAGCGCCTGGGCCAGCGCGGCCGCCGACGGCGCCGGGGCCATCACGTCGACCCGCAGGCCGTGCTCCTCGGCGGTCTTCGCGGTGGCCGGGCCGATGCAGGCGATGACCGTGACGTTGTGCGGCTTGCCGGCGATGCCGACCAGGTTCCGGACGGTCGAGGACGAGGTGAACAGCACCGCGTCGAAACCGCCGCCCTTGATCGCCTCGCGGGTCTCGGCCGGCGGCGGCGAGGCGCGCACCGTCCGGTACGCCGTCACGTCGTCGACCTCCCAGCCGAGCTCGACCAGGCCGGCCACCAGGGTCTCGGTGGCGATGTCGGCGCGCGGCAGCAGCACCCGGTCGATCGGGTCGAAGACCGGGTCGTACGGCGGCCAGTCCTCCAGCAGCCCGGCCGCGGACTGCTCCCCGGAGGGCACCAGGTCCGGCTTCACGCCGAAGTCCACCAGGGCCTGGGCGGTGGTCTCGCCGACCGCCGCGACCTTGATCCCGGCGAACGCGCGGGCGTCCAGGCCGTACTCCTCGAACTTCTCCCGGACGGCGCGGACGGCGTTCACCGAGGTGAAGGCGATCCACTCGTAGCGTCCGGTGACCAGGCCCTTGATGGCCCGCTCCATCTGCTGCGGGGTGCGCGGCGGCTCGACCGCGATGGTCGGCACCTCCTGCGGCACCGCGCCGTACGAGCGCAGCTGCTCGGACAGGCCGTGGGCCTGCTCCTTGGTGCGCGGCACCAGGACGTTCCAGCCGAACAGCGGCTTGGTCTCGAACCACGAGTGCGAGGCCCGGTGGGCGACCTGCTCACCCACCACGGCTATCACCGAGGTCGCCGGGTCCACCGGGGCGGAGACCGGCGAGGGCAGCACCCGGGCGATCTTGAGGTCGGCCGCGATGGTGGCCAGCGTGGAGGTGAAGGTCCGCTGGCGGGTGGTGGTGCCGGACAGCGTGGCGCTCAGCGCCGAGTCCGGCTTGCGGCCGTTGGAGACCAGCGCGCCCGCGGTGGCCGGCAGCTGGCCCAGGGTGGTGCGGACCACCAGGGTGGTCTCCGGCGCGCCCAGGTCGACCGGGGCGCCGGACAGCAGCTGGCCGCCGTCCACGAAGCGGACGTCGGTGCCGGCCGCGCCGCGCAGCGGGACGCCCGCGTACGCCGGGACGCCGACCGACTGGGCGACGCCCGGGATCACCTCGAAGGGGATCCCGTCGCCCGCGCAGCTGAGCATCTCCTCGGCGGCGCAACCGTCCAGGCCCGGGTCGCCGTCGACGGTGCGGACCACGTGCTTGCCGGCCCGGACGGCCTCGGCGACCAGCTTGGCCAGGTCGAAGTCGGCGCCCTCGGCGGCCGGGGCGTGCACCTGCACGCCGGCCGGACAGTGGGTGCGCACGGCGGCCGCGGTCAGCGGGTCGGCGACCAGGACGTCGGCCGAGGACAGCACCTCGACCGCGCGCAGGGTCAGCAGCCCCGGGTCCCCGGGACCGGCCCCCAGGAAGGTGCACCGTCCGGTGGGCTGGCCGGCCGGGAAGAGGGCTTCGGTGGGGCTCATCGGGCTCGCTCCCCCATCAGGGTGGCCGCGCCCGCGTCGAGCAGCCGGGCGGCCAGGGCGTGGCCGAGGGCCCGCGCCTGCTGCTCGGCGGTCTCGTCGAGGACGATCGGACCGTTGGCGGACATCTTCAGCAGGGCGGTGCCGTCGGGATCGCCGACCACCCCGTCCAGCTGCAGTTCGTTCTCCCGGCCCCAGGTGGCCAGTGCGGCCACCGGGGCCGAGCAGCCGGCCTCCAGGGTGGCCAGCAGGGCGCGCTCGGCGGCCACGGCGACCCGGGTGGGGGCGTGGTCCAGCGCGGCGAGCGCGGCGGTCAGGTCCGTGTCGGCGGCGGCGCACTCGATTGCGAGCGCGCCCTGGCCGGGGGCCGGGATCATCAGCTCGGGGTCGAGGTGCTGGGAGATCTCGGCGCTGCGGCCGAGCCGGTTGAGGCCGGCCGTGGCCAGCACCACGGCGTCCAGCTCGCCGGCGCTCACGTAGCCGATCCGGGTGTCCACGTTGCCGCGGATCGCCACGGTCTCCAGCTGGGCGCCGCGGGCCCGGGCCCAGGCGTTCAGCTGGGCCATCCGGCGCGGCGAGCCGGTGCCGATCCGGGCCGGGCGACCGGCCCCGGCCAGCTTCTCCACCAGCTCGTCCAGGGCCAGGCCCTCGGCCGCGACCAGGGCGTCCCGGACGTCCTCGCGGGCGGGGACGGCGGCCAGCGCCAGGCCCTCGGGCGCGGCGGTGGGCAGGTCCTTGAGCGAGTGCACGGCGAAGTCGATCCGGCCCTCCAGCAGGGCGTCCCGCAGGGCGGAGACGAACACGCCGGTGCCGCCGATCTGGGCGAGCGCCTCGCGCGAGGTGTCGCCGTAGGTGGTGATCTCGACCAGCTCGACGGGGCGGCCGGTGAGCCTGGTCACCTCGCGGGCGACCATGCCCGACTGGGCCATGGCGAGCGCGCTGCGCCGGGTGCCGAGCCGCAGGGCGGCGGCCGGAGCCTGCTCGGTGAGCGGTTGACCATTCATGAGGTGATCGTCCCGGTGGTACTCGTGGGATGGCTGACGGTTCATCTGGTGCTCCCGGCCGAAGGCTGGGGGCGGCCGCCGACCCCGGCCGAAGGCTGGGGGCGGCCGCCGACGGGCGTGCCCGAAACGGCGTGCACGGCCGCCGGGTCGAGGTCGAACAGCTCGCGCAGGGCGTCCGCGTAGGACGCGCCGCCGGGCTCGGCGGCCAGCTGCTTCACCCGGACGGTCGGGGCGTGCAGCAGCTTGTCGACGACGCGGCGGACGGTCTGGGTGATCTCGGCGCGGGAGCGCTCGTCCAGGTCGGGCAGCCGGGAGCCCAGCCGGCCCAGCTCGGCGGCGACCACGTCGGAGGCCATCGCCCGCAGCGCGACCACGGTCGGCGCGATCCGGGCGGCCCGCTGGGCGGCGCCGAAGGCCGTCACCTCGTCGGAGACGATCCGGGTGACCTCGTCGACGTCGCCGGCGCCGGGGCTGGCGGCGTGCGCGTGGGAGAGGCTCTCCAGGTCGACCAGCAGGGCGCCGTCCAGCTCGTGCACGGCGTGGTCGACGTCGCGCGGCATGGCGAGGTCGAGCAGCGCCAGCGGCTCGGGGGCGGTGCGCACGGCGACCGCGGCGGCGACGTCCTCGGCCCGGACCACCACGCCGGCCGCGCCGGTGCAGGAGATCACCAGGTCGACGTCGGCCAGCGCCTGCGGCACCTTGGCGAGGTCCAGGGTGCGGGCCACGTCCGGACCGAGGATCTCCACCAGGCGCTCGGCGCGGGCCGGCGTGCGGTTGGCGATCAGCAGGTCGGTGACCCCGGAACGGGCCAGGGTGGCGGCGGCCAGCGAGCTCATCGAGCCGGCCCCGACCACCAGCGCGCGCTTGCCGGCGATCTCGCCCGCGCCCGCGGCGACCTGCTCCAGGCCGAAGGTGACCAGCGACTGGCCGGCCTTGTCGATCCCGGTCTCGCTGTGCGCCCGCTTGCCGACCCGCAGGGCCTGCTGGAACAGCTCGTTCAGGCCGCGCCCGGCGGTGTGCTCGTCCTGCGCCTTGGCCAGCGCGTCGCGCAGCTGGCCGAGGATCTGGCCCTCGCCGACCACCATCGAGTCCAGGCCGCAGGCCACCGAGAAGAGGTGGTGGACGGCGCGGTCCTCGTAGTGGACGTAGAGGTGGGAGGTCAGCTCCTCCAGGTCCACCCCGCTGTGGTGGGCCAGCAGCAGCGACAGCTCGGCGACGCCGCCGTGGAACTTGTCCACGTCCGCGTACAGCTCGATCCGGTTGCAGGTGTTGAGCAGGGCGGCCTCGGCGACGGTCGAGGACGCGGCCGCGTCGTGCAGCAGCCGGGTCGGGACCTCACCGGTCAGCGCGGCACGCTCCAGCACGCCGACCGGTGCCGTCCGGTGGCTCAGTCCGACGACGAGAAGACTCATGCCCGCCCCCCACAGCTCTCGGTGTTCACGCGGGCATCACCGCGGACAGCTCGCCCTCGCCGCCCTTGGCGGGCTTGCCCTTGGCCGACGGCTCGGCCGGCTCCTTGGCCGCCGGCTCGGCGCCGGTGCGGCCCTTGCCGCTGCCGCCGGCCGCCCGGCGCAGCTTGGCCGCGGCCGCGCGGACCGGGCCGGGGGCGCGGTCCAGCACCGACTCGGTGCGGTCGGGCTCCTCGCCGGCCTTGCGCTGCTCGTGGAAGGCGAGGATCTGCAGCTCGATGGAGAGGTCCACCTTGCGCACGTCCACGCCGTCCGGGACGGTCAGCACGGTCGGGGCGAAGTTCAGGATGCTGGTGACGCCCGCCTCGACCAGTCGGTCGCAGACCTGCTGGGCGGCGCCGGGCGGGGTGGTGATCACACCGATCGAGACGTGCTGGCTCTCGACGATCGACTCCAGCTCGTCCATGTGGCGCACCGGCAGTCCGGCCGCGGTGGAACCGACCACGTTCGCGTCGGCGTCCAACAGGGCGGCGACCCGGAAGCCGCGGGAGGCGAAACCGCCGTAGTTGGCGAGGGCGTGGCCGAGGTTCCCGATGCCGACGATGACGACCGGCCAGTCCTGGGTCAGGCCGAGCTCGCGGGAGATCTGGTAGACGAGGTACTCGACGTCGTAGCCGACGCCCCGGGTGCCGTAGGAGCCGAGGTAGGAGAAGTCCTTGCGCAGCTTGGCCGAGTTCACACCGGCGGCGGCGGCCAGTTCCTCGGAGGACACGGTCGGCACCGAACGCTCGGAGAGCGCGGTGAGGGCCCGCAGGTAGAGGGGGAGGCGGGCGACGGTCGCCTCCGGGATGCCCCGGGCGCGCGCGGGTCGGCGCGCGGCGCCCTGGTCGGGCGTCTGCGAACTGCTCTGTGGTGATCGGCCGATTGCCACGGTGCTCCTGTGGGTGAAGCTGGGCTTTGGCAGCCAGGCTAAGCGTTTGTGAACGTGTGCACAAAGATGGTGTCCGATTTGTCCCGGCACAGTGACACGCATCACGCCGATGAGCTCATAGCACCGGCCTGTGTCAGGACCACTTCCGGGGCTCGGGCGCCGGGCAGCCAGGGGCCGTACGGCGCCTCCCGGCGCAGCAGTGGCACCGTACCGCCGGACGGCCGGGAACGGGCCCGCCCCAGCCGTGGCCAGGACACCCGGGCGGCCTCGCGCAGCGGCCCGGTCCAGTCGTCCGGCGGGCAGGACGGGACGCCCGCGCAGTGCCGCAGCAGCTCCGCCGTCACCCGGGCGTCGCCCAGCGCGGTGTGCGCCGGGAACCAGCCCAGACCGGCCGCCTCCGCGCAGGCCGCCAGGCCCTGGCCGCGGGCCTGCGGCAGGTGGGCGCCGGCCAGCCGCATCGTGCACAGCAGGGGGACGGGCGGCAGCGGCACCCCGATCCGGGCGAACTCGCGCTCCAGGAAGGCGTGGTCGCAGCTGACGTGGTGACCGACCAGCACCCGGCCGGCCAGCAGCTCCAGCAGCCGGGGGGCGATCTCCCGGAAGCGGGGCGCGCCCTCGACGTCGGCCTGGCGTATCCGGTGCACATGGGTCGGGCCGACCGGGCCCAGCGGGTCCAGCAGGGTGGCGAACTCGCCCTCGGGGCGGAGCCGCTCGTCCAGCAGCACCACCGCGACCTCGACCACCCGGTGCCGCCACGGGCTGCGGCCGGTCGCCTCCACGTCCACCACGGCGAAGCCCGGAGCTGCGGGCAGCGCGGGGGTCGGACGGGGAAGCATGGCGGCACTCCTCGCGTGCTCAGCCCCCCACGGGCGCAAACGCGTTCGATCGTAAGCCGACCGGGGCGCCCGGCCCCACGCCGGAACGGAGTGTCTTCGACAACGATTCGGCGAAGCTCCCCCGCCGGTCGGCGGGGGAGGTGGTGCACGCACGAACCCCTCAGCCGCTCAGGGCCTTGCGCAGGCGGTTCTCGTCGACCCGCCAGAAGTCGTGCTGGCGGCCGTCGACCAGGGTGACCGGGATCTGCTCCCAGTAGCGGCGGTACAGCTCCTCGTCCCGGGTGATGTCCTTCTCCTCGAAGGTCGCGCCCAGCTCCGCCGCCACCCGGACGATCACCTCCCGGGCCTCGTCGCACAGGTGGCAGCCGGGCTTGCCGACCAGGGTCACGGTACGGGCCGCCGGCTCGGGGCTCTTGCGTCGCAGCAGTGGGCTCACCTGCCCATTGTCCTCGACCCGCCCCTCCGGCCCGGGGCGGTGCCCGCCCGGCAGCTGTTCACCGCACGGGCACGGCTCCGTCACGGCCGCTCCCCGCCCGGCTGGCTATGCTCGGTGACATGGCCGTGCTCCGAAGGCTCACCCAGGCGAGACGCTCCACCACCGAGCGGAGCGCCCTGGCGGGCGAGGCCGCGGCAGCGGCGGCCGAGGCCGCGCTGCGCGCCGAACCGCTGCTCTCCCCCGCGACGGACGCCCCGGTGGCGCAGGAGCCCGGGGCGGCCCCCGCCACCGAGGGGAGCCCGGCACCCGGCCGGCCCGGGAAGGCCCCCAAGGCCCCGGCCGGGAACCACACCCCGGACCGGGACGACCCGCGCGCCGCCGCCTTCTTCGACTGCGACAACACCATCCTGCGCGGCGCCGCGATCTTCTACCTCGGCGTCGGCCTCTACCGCCACGGCTTCCTCACCCGCCGCGACATCGCCCGCTTCGCCTGGCAGCAGGCGCTCTTCCGGCTGCACGGCACCGAGGACCCGGACCACATCTCGGACGCCCGCAACACCGCCCTGGGCATCGTGGCCGGCAAGCGCACCGCCGACCTGGAGGTGATCTGCGAGGAGGTCTTCGAGCAGGTCGTCGCCGACAAGATCTGGCCGGGCACCCGCGCCCTGGTCCAGATGCACCTGGACGCCGGCCAGCGGGTCTGGCTGGTCACCGCCGCCCCGCTGGAGGTGGCCCGGATCATCGCCCGGCGGCTCGGCATGACCGGCGCGCTGGGCACCGTCGCGGAGGCCCGGGACGGCCACTACACCGGCCGGCTGGTCGGCGACCTGCTGCACGGCCCGGCCAAGGCCGCCGCGGTGAACGCGCTGGCCCGGCGCGAGCGGCTGGACCTCGACCGCTGCGCGGCCTACAGCGACTCGGCCAACGACATCCCGATGCTCTCGCTGGTCGGCCACCCGTACGTGGTGAACCCGGACGGCGCGCTGCGGCGGCACGCCCGGGCGCAGGGGTGGCGGGTGCGCGACTTCCGGACCGGGCGCAAGGCGGCCCGGGCGGGCCTGCCGGCGGCGGCCGCGCTCGGGGTGCTGGCCGGTGCGGCCGCGGCCGGGGTGGCGCTGCGGCGCCGCCGTCGGCGCGGCTGAGCCCCGGTCCGGGCCGGACGGCCGTCCACGGAACCGTTTCTGCCGCTCCCCCGTGCGGGTGAGAGGGCGTCAATCAGGGGCCTGACCTGGCCCCTCGTACGAGCGAACTCCCGGCTCCGACAAGGCTGTCCGGGCCCGCTGTGCGAACTTGTCACCCGGTGACCGGTTCTGATCGTTCGCCAGGCCGGGAAAGTCGGGGGTTGCGGGGCCCCAAGGCTGGGAAACCGCCCGCAGTGCCGCCGAATTGGTCACCCTGGGCGCCCGAACGGTCACGTTGAGCCGGATGAACGCCGACATCTCCGGTCAGTGTCAGCCGAATATGCGCAACAAATGGATCCCAAACGACCACTTCGACCACACGGTGTAGCTGTCATTGCACAAAGCGTTATTCTCTCCTGGATGCACGTCACCCATGCGTCCCGCTCGAACGGATGTCATGGGGAGTGCTCTCCGCGCAGGCGGAGGTGATCCGTCCACAGTTCTGCCTCTGGGAGTCCCGTGTACCCACCCGTCCGGAACGACGCGCCTGCACCCTCCCGCCCGTCGTCCGCGCCCCTGCGCCCCCGCACCGGCCTCCGCGGCCGCCCGGCCGAGCGGCAGATCTCCACCGGCCTGGACCTGCTGCGCACCCTGCTCCGCAGCCAGCTCGCCGCCTCGCCCCAACTCGTGCCCGCCGGTGTGCCGTTCGGCCACCAGCACGGCCCCGGCACCGCGCTGCGCACCACCGCCGCCGGCTCCACCGGCACCGGCTCGCGCAGCCGCACCGGCAGCACCGGCGTCGGCCGCAGCCGCACCCGCACCGCGCCGAGCCCCGGCTACGAGACCGAGCACAACCCGATCATGGAGCTGGTCGAGCGGGCCCAGGCCGGCGAGAGCGAGGCCTTCGGCCGGCTCTACGACCACTACGCGGACACCGTCTACCGCTACATCTACTACCGGGTCGGCAGCCGGGCCACCGCCGAGGACCTCACCAGCGAGACCTTCCTGCGCGCGCTGCGCCGGATCGGCACCTTCACCTGGCAGGGCCGCGACTTCGGGGCCTGGCTGGTCACCATCGCGCGCAACCTGGTCGCCGACCACTTCAAGTCCAGCCGGTTCCGGCTGGAGGTCACCACCGGCGAGATGCTCGACTCCAACGAGTGCGAGCGCAGCCCGGAGGAGTCGGTGCTGGAGTCGCTCTCCAACGCCGCCCTGCTGGACGCGGTGCGCCGGCTCAACCCCCAGCAGCAGGAGTGCGTGACGCTGCGCTTCCTCCAGGGGCTGTCGGTGGCCGAGACGGCGCGGATCATGGGCAAGAACGAGGGTGCGATCAAGACCCTCCAGTACCGCGCCGTACGCACCCTCGCCCGGCTCCTGCCGCCCGACGCGCGGTGAGGCGACGGTGACCGAGGGAGCGATAGGGCCCGGGCGGGGCCCGACCCGGCGCCGGCCCGACGGCCCGTCACCACTGCCACCCGGGCGACACGTCCGGGTGAACGGTCGGTCCGATGATCAGCCGTGCGTAACCGACCGCCCGTACCGCTCGTTGGCCAGCATGCAAGCCCCCACCAGGCATACGGTCAAGCCGAATTGTGACCTGTCACCCGATGGAGTGGCTTTGGCCCGCCGGGGCAACCGTCCGGCGGGCCGGGGTGTCGACAACGACGAAGGGAGGTGTGGCCCGTGACGGCAAACGTGCTGGAGCACCGACGGGCGAAGGCCTTCGCCGAGGCGCTGGAGGCCCACCAGGCGGAGCAACTCCGCGCGGCCACCGCCGAATCGGCCAACATCGCCGCCGCCGAAGCCGGTTCGGTGGCGATGGCCGAACTGGTCGGGGTGGCCGACGCGCTGGGGGCACTGCCCGGGCCAGTCCTGGACCAGGAGGTCCGGACAGTCCAACGCGCCCAGCTGATGGCCGCGTTCGAGCAGGCCTTCGCGGGCGGGCCGGGTGCCGCGGTGCCCCGCCAGCGCCGCCACCGGGCGATCCGGACGGCGCCGCGCGGCCGGTGGAGCCGCCGCTTCGCGATCGGCGGACTGGTCGCCGGGCTCGCCGTCGGCAGCCTGGCCGGCGCGGCCGCCGCAAGCACCAGTGCCCTCCCCGGGGACACGCTGTACGGCATGAAGCGCGGCCTCGAAGGGCTCCGACTCGACCTCGCGGACTCCGACTCGGAGCGCGGCGAACTGCTGCTCGGCAACGCCGCCACCCGGCTCGGCGAGGCCAACGCCCTGGTCGGGCCGTCCGGTTCGACCACCGGGCTCAGCCCCGGCACCGTCGACCGGGTCCGCCGCGCGCTGGACGACATGCACGCCGACGCCCTCAAGGGCCGCGAGCTGCTGCGTTCGGTCTACCGCAGCAACGGCTCACTGGGCCCGATGCGCGCGCTGGCCGGCTTCGCCCACGACGAGGACGGCCGCTGGAGCGAGCTGCAGGGCCGGCTGCCGGTCCAACTCACCGAGCAGGCCCACCTGGTGAACCAGCTCTTCGACGACATAACCGAGGACGTCGCGCCCCTGCGCCTGACCCAGCCCCCCGCCAAGAGCGGTGGACCGGGCGGCACCGGAGCGGGCGACGACTCCTCCTCCTCGACCGGCGGCTCCCCGGCCGGCACCGGGCCCGACGGCTCCGGCGCCGCACCCGGCTCCGCGCAGTCCCAGGGCGGCACGGGCAGCGGCAACCGCCCCGGCACCGACCGCGCCCCGGACACCGCCGGCAGCGGCAGCACGGCCGGCGGCGGGGCCAAGGGCGGCGGACTGCCGAGCACCCTGCCCAGCAGCGCACCGGACGCCGTCAACGGACTGGTCGGCAACCTCACCAGCGGGCTCACCGGCGGCCGGCCCTCGCCGAGCGCCGACGCGGCCCCGCCGCAGGTGCCGCAGCCGCCGTCCGGTGCGCCCAGCACGCCGAGCGGCGCCCAGCAGGGCGTGGACGTGCCTCCGCTGATCCCCGGCCTGCTGCCCGGGCTGCGGATCCTCGGCGGGAGCTGAGCGGGGGGGGGGGGGGGGCGGGGCGGGCGCGGGCCCGCGCGCGCCCGGCGCGCCCGCGCCCGGCCGCGCCCCGGGGGGGGGCCGGGGGGGGGCGCGGGGGCGTGCCCGGCCCCGCCCCCGCCCCCCCCCCCCCCCGCGTCCGGTCCCGAGCGGGACGACCGGAGGACCGTGGCCGGAGGACCGTGGCCGGAAGAGCACGGTCAGGAGAGCACGGTCAGAAGAACACCGACCGCCGCTGCACCAGCAACTGGTACAGGGTGTGCTGGATGGTCTCGCGCACCTCGTCGGCCAGGTCGAAGACCAGCATCGGGTCGTCCGCCGCCTCCGGCGGATGGCCGTCGGTGGCGATCGGCTCGCCGAAGCGGATCGTCCACTTGGTCGGCAGCGGCAGCATCCCGAGCGGCCCCAGCCACGGGAAGGTCGGGGTGATCGGCACGTACGGCAGTCCGAGCAGCCGGGCCAGCGTCTTCACGTTGCCGATCATCGGGTAGGTCTCCTCCGCCCCGACGATCGAGCAGGGCACGATCGGCACCCCCGCGCGCAGCGCCGAGGAGACGAAGCCGCCGCGGCCGAAGCGCTGGAGCTTGTAGCGCTCGGAGAACGGCTTGCCGATGCCCTTGAAGCCCTCCGGCCAGACCCCGACCAGCTCGCCGCGCTCCAGCAGCGCCTGGGCGTCCTCGTTGCAGGCCAAGGTGTGGCCGGCCTTGCGGGCCAGCTCGTTGACGCCCGGCAGCACGAAGACCAGGTCGGCCGCGAGCATCCGCAGGTGCCGGCGGTGCGGGTGGTGGTCGTGGATGGCCACCTGGGTCATCAGGGCGTCCAGCGGGATGGTGCCGGAGTGGTTGGCGACGATCAGGGCGCCGCCCTCGGCCGGGACGTGCTCGATCCCCTGGACGTCGATCCGGAAGTACTTCTCGGCCAGCGGGCGCAGCAGCGAGAGCAGCACCTCCTCGGTGAGCTCCCGGTCGAAGCCGAACTCGTCGACCTCGTAGTCGCCGGTGATCCGGCGGCGCAGGAAGGCCAGCCCCTCGGTGGCCCGGCCCTCCCAGCCCTTGCCGAACAGCCGGGTGGCCGCCGGGCCGAGCTGCCCGGACAGCGCCCCGCCGACGGCCCCGGCGAGCCGGTCGGCCAGGCCGGGGGCCTGCGGCGAGCTCCAGCTGGGGGCGGACTCGATCGGGATGACCTTGGCCTCGCCCGGTGCGTTGTCGGCGGCGGCACTCATCGCGGGTTCAGCTCCTCGGGCGGCGGGTCGGTACGGCGGGGGCGGCCCCTTCGGGGCCGAGCAGGGCGGTCAGCCGGTCGGTGACGGCGGCCAGCCGCTCCGGCGGCAGCAGGCCGGGGCCCCGGGCGGCGGCGAAGTCGGCGAAGGCCTCCGGAGTGCTGAACGCCGGACGGTAGCCGAAGGTCTCCCGCAGCCGGGTGGTGTCCACCACCCGGCCGTGGGTGAGCAGCCGCAGCTGTTCGGGCGAGACGTCGACCAGCCGGGTCTGCCGGGCCAGCACGGCCATCCAGCTGACCGCGGGCAGCAGCAGCGGCAGGGTGGGGCGGCCGAGCCGGCGGGCGCACTGGGAGAGCAGCAGCACGCCCTCCCCCGCCACGTTGAAGGTGCCGGTGTTGACGGTGCCGGGCTCGGGCTCGCCGGCGGCCCGGCAGAGCACCGCGACGGCGTCGTCCTCGTGCACGAACTGCAGCCTGGGGTCGTAGCCGAGCACCGTCGGCAGCACCGGCAGCGCGAAGTACTCGCTGAGCGGGGTGTCGGCGCCCGGACCGACGATGTTGGCGAAGCGCAGCACCGTCACCGCGACGTCCGGACGGCGCCGGGCGAAGCCGCGGACGTAGCCCTCCACCTCGGCCGCGTCCTTGGCGAAGCCGCCGCCGGGCGGGTCCTTCGGCTGGATCCGCTCGCTGAACACCGCCGGGTCGCGGGGCGCGGAGCCGTAGACGCCGGTGGTGGACTTCACCACCAGCCGGCGCACCCCGGGCGCCTTCTGGCAGGCGCCGAGCAGCTGCATGGTGCCGATGACGTTGGACTCCTTCACCGCGGAGCGGTTGGTGGAGCCCAGACCGGTGGCGCTGACGCTCAGGTGCACCACGGTGTCCACCCGGTGCTCGGCGATCACCCGGGAGACCGCGGGGCGGCGCAGGTCGAGCTGGTGGAAGGTGTACGGGGCGGCCGGTCCGTCCGGCTCCCGGAGCGGCAGCCGCGGCGGCTGCACGTCCACGCCGACGACCCGGTCCACCCCCGGGCGGCGACGGAGCTCGGCGGCGAAGCGGGCACCGAGATGGCGTGCCACGCCGGTGACGAGCACGACCACACCCACGGTGCTGCACCCCATTCCCTCGACCCGAGCGGCCTGCGTGCACCGTACCGCGCCGCCCCACCGGGCCGTGAAACGACACCGCCCGCCCCGGGCCACGAGGGCCGGGACGGGCGGTGGAAGCGCTGGGCGCGCTCAGCGCGGCCGGGGGCGCTTACTTCTTGTTGCGACGCTGAACGCGGGTCCTCTTCAGAAGCTTGCGGTGCTTCTTCTTGGCCATACGCTTGCGACGCTTCTTGATGACAGAGCCCACGGAACAACCCTCGCTCACTGAGACTCTCGTCCGTGAGAGACGGAGTCCATACGACTGACGTGAGGGCCTAGCCTACCGTCCGCGTGGCCCGGGCCGTAATCGCGCTCCCCTGAAGCGGGAAACTCGCGGGAAATCCGGGGCGAACGGGGACGGATCCACGGCTGTGGACCCGCCCCCGCCCGGCCTGGTGCTACGCGCTCTCGAGCCGCACGTAGGACTCCTTGAGGTACTCGTGCACCGCCTGCTGGGGCACCCGGAAGGACCGTCCGACCCGGATGGCCGGCAGCTCTCCGCTGTGCACCAACCGGTACACCGTCATCTTGGACACCCGCATGACCGCGGCCACCTCGGCCACGGTCAGGAAGACGACTTCCTGCAGGGGACGCTCGACGGAACTCATGACCATCACCCGACCCTTACCCGTGTGCAAGGCACCGGCTTCCCCTCCGGTGACTCCACCGGCACACGTGTATCCCCAGAGTAGTTATGGGTGGTACCAGTGGGAAGAGGGGAAGTGCAGTCCTCGTACGGTGAGAGATAGGACCGTTGCAGTACGTAGTCACTCGGCGGTTCGCCCCAGGGGGCGTACGCACGGCCCGGCCGGCGCGCGGCCGGGACGGCGGATTCAGGCCAGCAGACCGTGGTGGGGGAACACCGCGCGGCGGGCCGCGAGGATGGCCTGATCGAGACGGTCGGCCGGATCGTAACCCGAGTCGAAGTCGCGCCAGGACGGGCGGGCGCCGTCGGTCATCCGCAGCGGGGCCGGGCCGCGGGTGCGGCGGTAGACCTCGGCGCGCCAGGACTCGGGGGTCTCGGTGGCCGGGTCGACGGGCCGGCCGGCGGCGGTGGCGACCAGGTGGGTCCAACTGCGCGGGACGACGTCCACCACGGCGTAGCCGCCCCCGCCGGTGGCCACCCAGCGGCCGCCGGTGAGCCGGTGGGCCAGCCCGTGCAGCTCCTCGGCGATCAGCCGCTGGGCGTCCACCGTGACGGCGAGGTGGGCCAGCGGGTCCTCCAGGTGGGTGTCCGCGCCGTGCTGGGTGACCAGGACCTGCGGCCGGAAGGCGGCGAGCAGTTCGGGCACCAGGGCGTGGAAGGCGCGCAGCCAGCCGGCGTCGCCGGTGCCGGCGGGCAGCGGCAGGTTGGCGGCGGAGCCGGGGGCGTCCGGGCCGCCGGTCTCGGTGGGCCAGCCGGTCTGCGGGAAGAGCGTGGCCGGGTGCTCGTGCAGCGAGACGGTCAGTACCCGCGGGTCGTTCCAGAAGGCCTCCTGGACGCCGTCGCCGTGGTGGACGTCCACGTCGACGTAGGCGACCCGTTCGGCGCCGAGTTCGAGCAGCCGGGCGATCGCCAGGGCCGGGTCGTTGTAGACGCAGAAGCCGGAGGCCTTGCCGGGCATCGCGTGGTGCAGTCCGCCGGCGAAGTTGACGGCGTGCGGGGTCTCGCCGTGCCAGACCGCCTCGGCGGCGGCGACCGACTGGCCGGCGATCAGCGCGGCGGCCGAGTGGACGGCCGGGAACGACCAGTTGTCGTCGGTGCCGAGCCCCTGCCGGGGGTCCGACTGCTCGGGGTGGGCGGCGGCGTGCTTGACCGCCTCGACGTACTCCTTGGTGTGCACCAGCTGCAGGGTGGACTCCCCGGCGGCCGGCGCGGACCGCACCGTCACCCCGGGCCCGGTGGCGAGTCCGAGGGCCTCGACCAGGCGCATGGTCAGCGCGAGCCGGGCCGGGTCCATCGGGTGGCCGGGGCCGAAGTCGTAGGCGGTGACGGCCTCGTCCCAGTAGAGGTGCAGGCCGCAGGAGGAGTCACGCTCGGCTTCGGGCATGGCCTCCACCGTAGTGGGTGGGGGCGGCGGGCCCCGCCCGCCCCCACCGTCAGACGGCGGCGGGGGCCGGCAGCCGTGCGGGTTCCGGGGCGAAGCGCTCGGCCAGCGGCAGCACGGCGAGCACCAGCAGCATCGGGGCGAGCAGCGCCCAGCGGTACGAGCCGGCGTCCGCGATCGCCCCGACCAGTGGTGAACCGATCAGGAAGCCCACGTAGTTGAAGAGGTTGAGCCGGGCCACGGCGGCGTCCGAGTCGGCCGGGAAGAGCCGGCCGCCGGCCGCGAACACCTGCGGGATGATCGCGCAGATGCCGAAGCCCAGCACGGTGAACGCGGCGATGCCCGCCCAGGCGGTGGGCGCCAGCGCGGCCAGCCCGAAGCCCAGCGCGGCCAGCGCGGCACCGGAGCGCACCACCGGGACGGCGCCGAAGCGCTGCACCGCGCGGTCGCCCAGGACCCGGCCGAGCAGCATCGCCACCATGTAGCCGAGGTAGGAGAGTTTGGCGAGGTCCTCCCGGCTGCCCAGGCCGTCGGTGAGGTACTTGACGCTGTAGTTGGAGACCGAGGCGTCCGCGATGTACGCGAAGGCCATCGCCAGGCAGAGCGGCAGCAGCGGGCGCCAGGGGATGGTCCGGGCGGCGGCCTCGGCGGCCTCCCGGACGGCGTCGCCGAGTTCGGCCGGTCCGGCGAAGCGGGTGCCGGTCAGCACCGCGAGCGGGGCGACCACCGCCGCGGCCGTACCGAACAGCACCGGCAGTCCCAGGTCGTAGTGCGAGCCGAGGCCGGCGACCGCGGCGCCGAGGATCCCGCCGAGGCTGAACGCCGCGTGGAAGCCGATCATGATCGAGCGGCCGTAGCGGTGCTGGAGGCCGACCCCGAGCATGTTCATACTGGCGTCCAGCGCCCCCACCAGCAGCCCGAAGGCGCCCAGCGCGAGGGCCAGTTGCCACAGCGTGTCCCCCAGCCCGGCGCCCGCCAGGCTGAGGCAGACGGCCGGCTGGACGACCCGCAGCACGGCCCGGGCGCCGGTGCGCTTCACCAGCTGCTCGGAGAGGATCGAGCCCGCCCCGGCCAGGATCGGCACCGCGGCCAGGAAGACCGGCAGCAGGCCGTCGCTCAGCCCGTACCGGTGCTGGATCTCCGGGATGCAGGTGACCAGCAGCGCGAAGGTGGTGCCCTGGAGCAGGAAGCTGACGGCGAGCGCGGCCCGGGGCGGCCCCCCCCCGGGGGGGGGGGCAGGGGGGGGGACGCGCAATCGGGTCCGCGCGACAGGCCGGGATTAAGATGTTGGGCGTGAGCGTAGGGGGGGCGCCGCCG